>NZ_CP152038.1:3550000-3850000 GCF_038630735.1 Solibacillus sp. FSL K6-1781
TTTCATCGGCTTCGTTATTATGTATGGTGCAATCTTTTTCAAAAATAATCAAATACTTGTATTAATCTTCATGACAATTGGACTTCTTTGTATAATCGGCAGTACAGCTGTATACGGCTGGATAGGATTGCTGTCTACAAAGGCCGTGCAAGTCGTCTGTCCGGAATGCGGGAAATGGACAAAAGTTTTAGGTCGTGTGGATATTTGCATGTATTGCAATGAACCACTCACTTTAGATCCTGCATTGGAAGGAAAAGAATTCAATCAAGAGTACAATAAAAATTAAATGTTCGGCAATACTGGAGAAAAAGTTTTCAAACTTTTTGCTCCAGTTTTTTCATAAAAAAAACCTAGCAACAACCGTTACTAGGTTAAACTATTATTGAACTTTTGTTGCACCGACTGCAATACAGTCAGGACATGTACCATAGACTTCTAAACGGTGCGAATTAACTTGAAAGCCTGTTACTTGCGAAGCAAACTGCTCCACTTCATTTAATCCGGGATAGTGGAAGTCTACAATTTTACCGCAGCCATCACAAATCATGTGATAATGGTCGCCCGTTACGAAATCGAAACGACTCGCTGCATCTCCATAAGTAAGCTCTTTTACTAAACCTACTTCACGAAAGACACGCAAATTATTATAAACTGTTGCTACACTCATATTAGGAAACTTATCGCAAAGCGCCTTGTATATATCATCAGCTGTTGGGTGAATCATACTTTGAATTAAATATTCCAAAATCGCATGACGCTGAGGAGTAATTCGTACACCAGTAGTCTTTAACGTGTCCAGCGCATCCTTCAAATGCAATTCAGACATCGTCATGCACCCCTTTTCATACATATTATTAATTAGTAATTGTTATAATTAGTGTAGCGAATTTGTCCATGCATTGTCAACAATTGCTTATTCCAATCGAAATAAAAGTATTTGATAGAAAGGCTAATTGAAAATGAAAGCGATTAAAGGCTTATTCTTTCATATAGTATTCTCAATTAGTACCCTCTTAAAATATTCATCTTATTTTCTAGATCACGTTCCCCGTTCAGCCATTTTTTCAGGCTTGGTTTAAAAATATCGAGACTGCGCTCTAAGTAACGCGATGAATGACTAGAAAAATGCGGTGAAAGTGTAACATTGTTCAAGTCCCATAGCGGGCTATCTGCCGGTAATGGCTCAATTTCATATACGTCCAATACAGCATGCTCAATTAGCTTGTCTTGCAAAACACCGACAAGTGTATCTGTTTCTACTAAGTCTCCCCGCCCGAAATTCATAAAGATAGCAGAACTCTTCATCAGTTCAAAATGCTCTCGAGTCAGCATATGCTTCGTTTCCTTTGTAGATGGCAGCATGGAGAGAATAATATCCGCTTTTGGTAGCTGCTCTTTTAAATCATCCAGCTTATACGTCTCATTCATATACGGCGCTTCTTTGCCTGAACGGTTACAGCCAATTGTATGAACATTAAATGCCTGCAGAATCCGTCCTACTTCTCCACCGATTGCACCCGGACCGATAATTAAGGCTGTACTTCCATTTAACTCTGTCGGACGCGCCTTTTTATTCCATTCTTTCTTCTGCTGTTGCTCGTAAATAAACGGTAATACACGTTTCAAAGATAAAATATGAGCTAAAATTGACTCAGTCATCGGCTTCTTATGTATCCCGCGCACATTCGAAACGAGTATATTACGTTTCGCGATTGCATCTGCCGGCATCTTTTCGATTCCAGCAGATGCTACAAAAATCCATTGCAATTTGTCTGCATGCTGCAAATGCTCTTCCTTTAAGTCTTCCCCATAGGTTACTAAAATTTCTGATTGAGCAAGCTTCTCCACATCCAGTTTCGTATCAAATAAAAAATCTGCTTGAGGAAACTCCGCCAGAAGCGGCTGTTTTAGATCCTCACGCGGTTCAAATGTAAAATAAATCGTTACCATCAGTAATTCCCCTTTGTGCACATATTATTTTGTGCGATTTTTTAAATAGTTTAACACATCTTCAATATGGTTTTTCACCCGTACTTTTCGCCACTCTTTTTCAACAATACCCTCTTCATTAATTAAAAACGTTGTACGCTCAATGCCCATATATTCTTTTCCGAAGTTTTTCTTCAATGTCCATACACCATATTTCTCCGCAACTTCATGGTTCTCATCCACTAATAACGAAAACGGTAATCCGTGCTTTTCAATAAACTTAGTATGTTTCGCTGCATCATCCAAACTCACACCTAAAATTACAGCATTCAAATCTGAAAAGTCCTCATATTTATCGCGGAAGTCGCAAGCCTGTGTTGTACAGCCCGGTGTTAAATCTTTCGGGTAAAAATAGAGAATAACGTTTTTGCCTTTATAGTCTTCCAGCGAAATCAATTTCCCCTCCTCGTTTTGCAATGTAAATGCTGGTGCTTGTACTTTTTCTAATGTCATGTCTTTTCCCTCCAAATTTTCTTCTATGATACAAAACAATGCCCGTTGCTTCAATTTCTTTGGCGTTCCCTTTCATTACATACTACAATAGATATGAAATCATTTCATGTAACCTATTTTGGAGGAATAAATTATGAATCATACTAAATCTGAACAGCTTCATGCAGAAGCACTCGAACATATTGTTGGCGGGGTTAATAGTCCATCCCGTTCTTATAAAGCAGTAGGCGGCGGCGCACCTGTTGTCATGGTCCGCGGTAAAGGAGCATACTTTTGGGATGTGGACGGTAATCGTTACATCGATTATTTAGCAGCCTATGGACCGATCGTTACAGGGCATGGTCATCCGCATATCGCAAAAGCTATCGCCCATGCCGCAGAAACAGGTGTATTATTCGGTACACCGACAGAGCATGAAATCAAATTTGCAAAAATGTTAAAAGAAGCAATTCCTACATTGGATAAAGTACGTTTTAACAACTCCGGTACAGAAGCCGTGATGACATGTGTCCGTGTAGCACGCGCATTTACAGGCCGTACAAAGATCATTAAATTTGCCGGTTGCTATCACGGTCACTTCGACCAAGTACTTGTTGCTGCGGGATCAGGTCCAGCAACATTAGGTTCGCCTGACTCTGCCGGTGTTCCTCATGCTGTCGCTACGGAAGTAATTACAGTTCCTTTTAACAATAAGGAACAATTCACATTAGCAATGGAAAAATGGGGTAATGATGTTGCAGGGATTTTAATCGAGCCAATCGTTGGCAACTTTGGAATTGTTGAACCGCATAAAGGATTTTTGGAACATGTACATGCATTGGCAAAAGAGTATGGTGCCTTAACAATCCACGATGAAGTTATCACAGCTTTCCGTTTCCACTACGGGGCAGCACATACAATGCTCGGCTTAACTCCGGACTTAGTCGCAATGGGGAAAGTAATCGGCGGTGGTCTGCCAATCGGTGCATACGGTGGTCGTAAAGAAGTAATGGAAACAGTCGCTCCACTAGGTCCTGCATACCAGGCAGGTACAATGGCCGGAAATCCTGCAAGTATGCAAGCAGGGATTGCATGTCTTGAAGTGTTACAGCAACCGGGGATTTATGAAGAAATGGATCGCTTAGGTGCTCTTCTAGAAGAAGGTATTTTAGCTGCTGCCAAAAAACATAATGTTACGATTACATTAAACCGTTTAAAAGGTGCGTTCGCTATTTACTTTACTGATGTAAAAGTGGAAAACTATGAGCAAGCGGAAAATACGGACGGGGAAAAGTTCGGTCGCTTCTTTAAATTAATGTTATCTCAAGGCATCAACTTAGCCCCTTCAAAATATGAAGCATGGTTCTTAACGACAGAACATACAGAAGCAGATGTAGAAGAAACATTAAAAGCAGTAGATTACGCATTTTCTCAACTTTAATAAAAACTGCCGCTATATATTTTATAGCGGCTTCTCTTCATTGACTCCCTCAGAAAGGAGGAAAAGAATATGAAATTAGGTGCACGCGTTTTAAAAACGGGTGTTGCAATCGTTTTCGCCTTATTTCTAGCTCAAATACTGAATGTACCTTCACCTGTGTTTGCTGCAATTGCTGCTGTATTCGCAATCCAGCCTTCTATTTACCGCTCTTATCTTACAATTTTAGAGCAAATACAGGGAAATATTATTGGCGCTTCCGTTGCTGTCCTATTCGGTCTCATCTTCGGACATCATATAGTGGCTGTTGGTATTGCCGCTATTGTCGTCCTTGGTATTATGATGAAGTTGAAGCTCGAAAAATCCATTTCACTGGCACTCGTAACGATGATTGCCATTATGGAAGTACCGGGCGATGATTTTCTAATGTTTGGTCTGATCCGATTCAGTACTGTTATGTTGGGTGTTTTTGCTGCTTTCGTTGTCAATATGTTATTTGTACCGCCTAAATACGAAATAAAATTATTTAAAATGATTAACTCTGTCCAGGATGATATCATTCGCTGGACACGTTTGGCCGTTCGCCAGGCTAGTGAACATACTTCAACGAAAATGGCGGTAAACAAATTGCAGTCCCGACTCAATGAAATTGATACAATGTATGGGTTTTTCAAGGAAGAACGCAGCTATTTCAGAAACCGGAAGTTTGTGAAAGCCCGAAAGCTTGTTATTTATCGTCAAATGTTACTAACATCGAAAAAAAGCTATGAGCTGCTCGTTCGTTTACACAAACATGAAAATGAGCTTGGAAAGTTACCAAGTAAATTTCAAGTAATTATTCAAGAACGTTTAGACTTCTTGTTAACCTATCATGAACAACTGTTATTGAAGTATACTGGGAAGCTTAGGCCAGAACATTCAAAATGGACACGTCACGAAGAGTATCTGCAAGGTAGTGAACTAATGGAGCAGTTTATTAAACAAATCGCCCTTGCTCAAGAAGAGGCTGCTGAAGATGAACAGTTTTCAAGCTATCATCTGCTTTATATTTTATCGCGTATCTTAGATTACGAAGAAAACCTGGAGCATCTTGATACATTGATAGTTTCCTATCGCAGCTTCCACAGCGAAGAAAAAAATCTCGATTTGGAATCAGAGTTTTATTAAATAAAAAGAAGGTGTGCATATTTCGCACACCTTCTTTTTAACTTTTCATCTTCGGATCAAGTGCATCCCGTAATCCGTCACCCATAAGGTTAAATCCGATTACTGTGAGCATAATCGCCAGTCCCGGAAAAATCATCGCCCATGGTGCGTTCATTAAAAACATCCGCGCATCTGCAAGCATTTTCCCCCACTCCGGCTGAGGAGCTTCTGCACCAAGTCCTAAAAACCCGAGTGCTGCCGCTTCGATAATCGCTGTCGCAATCGCCAGTGTCCCCTGCACAATTACGGGAGTCATCGAGTTCGGCAAAATATGCTTCCATAATATCCGAGAGTTTTTCATACCGATAGCTTTTGCGGCATGAATATACTCTTCTTCTTTTATACTCAGCACCCGCGACCGGATCAGTCGGCCGAAGTTCGGTATATTAATAACCGCAATCGCAATTAATGCATTTTGCAATGATGGGCCTAAAATCGACACAATTGCGATCGCCAATAAAATACTCGGAAACGCAAGCATAATATCAAAGATTCGCGAAATAATCGTATCAACCCAACGACCATAATAGCCTGCAATAATCCCTAAAAAACTGCCGGCAACTGCAGAGATTAACACGGCCGATAAACCAACTGTCAACGAAATGCGGGCCCCATGTAAAATTCGAGAAAATATATCACGACCTAGATCATCTGTTCCAAACCAGAAATCAGCAGATGGAGGCTGCAGACGCATACTTAAATTTTGCTCATTTATACCTTGTGGTGCAAACAAAGGGCCAAATATTGCCAGAAGCACAAAAAATAACACAATTGCACTGCCGAACAGCGCAGACTTACTTTTCTTGAAATTCGTCCACGCCTCTTGCCATGGTCCTTTTACTCGTTCTTCTTCAATTCGCTGAACTCGATTTTGTATAATTTCAGCCATGCTATGCGCCTCCTCTCTAGTTGTATTTAATGCGCGAATCAATCACCGTATATAAAAGGTCAACAATCAGGTTAATCATTACGAATAAAAAGGCAACAATTAAAATACCTGACTGGATGACAGGATAATCACGGAATCCTATCGCTTCGTATATATAGCGGCCAATTCCCGGCCAACTGAAAATCGTTTCCGTTAAGATGGCACCGCCTAACAGCATGCCCGTTTGTAAGCCGACAACCGTCAATACAGGAATCAACGCATTTTTCAATGCATGCTTATAAACAACGACAAACATTTTTTGACCTTTTGCCCGCGCTGTACGAACAAAATCAGAACGCATTACTTCCAACATAGAGGCTCTTGTCATTCGTGCAATAATCGCCGTCGGAATTGTTGCAAGTGCAATGCCAGGTAATAATAAGTGCTTTAACACAACAATAAATTGATCAAACCGGCCTTGCCATAATGTATCAATCAAGTAAAAGTGGGTAATGGCCAAAACAGGATCCCTCACTTCTTCCCGTCCCGATGTCGGTAACCAGCCCAGCTGAATACCGAATGCCCATTGCTCCATTAAACCTAACCAGAAAATCGGCATCGAAACACCGATTAAAGCAATCACCATCGCTAAATAATCAAACCATGAATTTTGAAACCATGATGAAATAATCCCTGCATTTACTCCGACGATAATTGCGATAATCATCGCGAAAAATGCCAGTTCAAATGTAGCTGCTAAATAAGGCCACATTTCAGAAGAGATCGGCTGCCTCGTTCTTAATGACTCTCCCAAATCTCCCGTTATAATCCCTTTCAAATAATCGAAATATTGAATATACCACGGATTATCAAGACCCAGTTTCAGGCGAAGTGCCGCGATTGCATCAGCAGTAGCTTGCTGTCCTAAAATGACTTGTGCTGGATCCCCGGGAATGGCACGGATAATAAGAAATACTAAAAAAGTCATTCCAAGTAATACAGGAATTAAATGCAGTAGACGTTTGCCAATGTAGTGAAGCATGCTCTTCACCCCTTTTATGAATGTATGGTTCTACTAGTTGAAAAAAGGAGAGGAATATTCCTCCCCTTTCAAAGAATTCTCTATTACTCCATTGAAACTTTATCCAATTTATCAGAACCTGTTGGATGAGGCTTGAAGTCCTTTACACCTGCTTTTGCTGCTAATAACGGTGTAGAGTGAGCAAGCGGAACCCATGGAGCATCATCATGAATGATTTCCTGTGCTTTTTTGTATAACTCATTACGCACATTTTCATCTGTTTCCGACTGTGCCTGAATTAATAGCTCATGCACTTCTTCATTTGAATAGAATGCATAGTTGTTTGAACCGATATTATCTTTGTCTAATAATGTGTAAATGAAGTTGTCAGCATCTCCATTGTCACCAGTCCAGCCAAGCATGAATGCATCTGCTTCACCGTTTTTCGCTTTTTCTAAATATGTTGCCCATTCAAAAGTAACGATTTTCGATGGGATTCCAACATCTTCTAAGTTTTTCTGAATAACTTCCGCCACTTTCGCTCCGTCCGGCATATATGGACGAGGAACTGGCATTGCCCATAACTCAATTTCTTTTCCGTCATAGCCCGCTTCAGCTAATAAAGATTTCGCTTTTTCCGGATCATACGGATATGGAGAAATTGCATCATTGTAACCGCTAATTGAAGATGGCATCGGGTTTGCCGCCACTTCTGCACGTCCTTCAAAGAACGCATCAACAATCGCCTGTTTATCGATTGCATAGTTAACTGCTTGACGTACCAGTTTGTTATCAAACGGTGCGCGTGTATTCGTCAAACCTAAATAACCAATGTTCATTGATGGACGTTCAATCAGTTGTAAAGTAGAATCACCTTCCACTGTTTTACCATCTGAAGGGTTAATACCATCAGCTAAATCGATATTGCCTGCCATTAATTCATTTAAACGAGCAGAGTTATCCGGAATTGAACGGAAGATAACTTTATCTAATTTCGGTAAACCTTCTTGCCAGTAGTCTTCAAACTTCTCAATCGTGATTGAGTCATTACGTTTCCAGTCTGTAAATTTAAATGGACCTGTACCTACAGGATTGTCACCGAATTTATCGCCTGCTGCTTCAAATGCAGTTGGCGAACCAATTCCGAATGGACTCATTGCCAAGTTTTTAAGGAATGGTGCCTGCGGACGAGAAAGTGTGAATACAACTGTATGATCTCCTTCTGCCGTTACATCTTTAATAATATCTTCGCCCTCTGCTTTAAACATAGAGTTGAAGTAGTAGAAATCTTCCTCTTTTCCACCTTTCCAGCGATTGATATTTTTAATAACCGCGTCTGCATTGAAGTCTGTGCCGTCATGGAATTTGACGCCTTCTTGAAGCTGGAATGTGTAAGTTAAACCATCTTCACTCACTTCCCATTCTTTTGCCAGTCCAGGGTTGATCGTTGTATCTTGCTCCCCGAAGTTTAGTAATGTTTCAAATACGTTTTGTGTAACTTTAAACGATTCGCCATCTGTTACGATACCTGGATCAAGTGAAACAGAATCTGCTCCACGACCAAATACTAATACTTGAGGTGTTGAAGAACTTGAATTGTCTGTCGTATTGCTGTCTGTATTTGTACTTGAATCGTTATTTGTTTCTGATGATGACGTTTCTGCATCGTCAGCACCACAAGCAGCTAAAAATAATGACATTATTAATAGCATCATTAGACTTACTAAATACAATTTACCTTTCCTCAATAAAAAAACCCCCTAGACTTTTTAATCTATTATCATTGCGGCGTTTCATATAAATGACACGCAACAGAATGACCTGGTTTAACTTGCTGTAGCATCGGAATTACCTGTTTGCACTTATCCATCGCAAAAGGACAGCGTGTATGGAATGTGCACCCTGTCGGCGGGTTTGACGGGCTCGGTATATCACCCTTCAGCAACAGCTGTTCCCGCTCAAACTGCGGATCCGGAATCGGTACAGCCGATAATAGCGCTTGTGTATAAGGATGTAATGGCTCATGATATAACGATTCGCTTTCCGCAATTTCGACAAGCCTGCCTAAGTACATCACGCCTACCCGGTCACTAATATGTCGCACAACCCCTAAATCATGGGCAATAAATATATATGTCAGTTTTAAATCTTCCTGCAATCGTTGCATTAAATTTAAAACTTGCGCTTGAATGGATACGTCCAGTGCAGATACCGGTTCATCTGCAATAATTAATTTCGGATTTGTCATTAATGCTCTAGCGATACCGATTCGCTGTCTTTGTCCGCCGCTAAACTGGTGAGGATAGCGCTTCGCATGATAGGAGCTTAAACCGACGATTTCCAAGTATTCATGGACTTTCTTTTTTCGTTCCTTCGCATTCCCAATTCCGTGGACAATTAACGGTTCCTCTAAAATTTTTTCAACTGTATGTCTTGGATTTAATGAGGCGTACGGGTCCTGAAATACCATTTGAATCTCTCGTCGAACTTTTCGCATTTGCTCGCTGTTTAACTCAGTGAGCTCAATGCCATCAAATGTCACCCGGCCATCTGTAGGTTCATGCAATCGCATAATCGCCCGGCCAGTAGTAGATTTCCCGCAGCCGGATTCTCCGACAATGCCTAATGTTTCCCCTTCATAAAGCTCAAACGATATATCATCGACCGCCTTTACATCACCGACATGCCGTGCAAACATCCCATGTCGAATCGGGAAATATTTTTTTAGGTTGTCAACTTTCAGCAGCACTTTCGACATGTGTAACTCCCCCTTCTTCCATATCCAATAAGAAACATCTTGCTTTATGTGTACCGGATGATTCATATAGCGGAGGATTATTTGTTAAACAACGGTCGAATGCGTATTCACATCGTGCTGCAAAACGGCAGCCTTCCAAAATGGAACCCGGTTTCGGAACATTCCCAGGAATTGAATAAAGCGTATCCTTTTTATAACGCATATCGGGTACAGACTGGATGAGTCCTTTTGTATAAGGATGCTGCGGGTTTTTAAATATTTCATTGACCGGCGCTTCTTCAACGATTTGTCCTGCGTACATGACAATGACGCGCTCACAGGTTTCCGCAACAACACCTAAATCATGTGTGATGAGTAAAACAGCAGTGTTCAGCCTTTCATTTAAATCCCGCATTAACTTTAATATTTGGGCTTGGATTGTAACATCGAGGGCTGTTGTCGGTTCATCGGCGATAAGCACTTTTGGATTACATACAAGGGCCATTGCAATCATTACACGTTGCCGCATTCCTCCTGATAGCTGATGAGGATAATCTTTAAGCAACTGTTCCGCGCGCGGCAAGCCGACCAACTTCATGATTTCCACCGCTCGTGCACTTGCTTCTTTTTTCGACCATTTTGGATGGTGGATTCGGATTGCTTCGATCAATTGATTCCCGATTGTAAACAAAGGATTTAGCGAAGTCATCGGTTCCTGGAAGATCATCGCGATTTCATTGCCTCGAATTTTGCGCATTTGCTTATCTGAAAGCTTCGAAATGTCTTGCCCTTTCAATAAAATTTCTCCATTTGTTATTTTTCCGGGAGGACTCGGTACCAGCCCCATAATAGAGAGGGAAGTAACACTTTTACCACAGCCAGATTCCCCTACGATAGCGAGAATTTCCCCTTCATGAATTGAAAAGCTTATCCGATCGACAGCTGCAACCTTTCCACTGTCTGAAAAAAATGTCGTTTCTAACTCTCTCACTTCAAGCACAGCTTTTCGACTCATTTAAACACCCCAGTTTTCTGAAGATTAAAAGTATTTGAAAATATGATATTATAACATCTACTAATTTACAACATTATCGTAAAAAAATGTATTTTAAAATATACATAAAAAAAGTGACCATGCTGATTTTTTTCAACATAGTCACTCAAATTTAATCTAATTTTTGTACTTGGAATAAGTTATAATATGCTCCTTGTTGCTCCATTAGTCGTTGATGAGTCCCTGATTCTACAACTTCTCCATGATCGATAACGAAAATGTTGTCGGCATGGGTAATTGTAGATAGTCGGTGAGCGATAATAATGGTTGTCCGCTCGTGCGCTAAACGGTCAAGTGAGTCTTGGATAAGTGCTTCACTTTCCAGGTCAAGTGCAGAAGTCGCCTCATCCAATACAAGAATTGGGGGATTTTTAAGAAATACTCGTGCGATTGCCACACGCTGCTTCTGCCCGCCTGAAAGTTTGACGCCTCGTTCTCCCACTTTCGTGTCATAGCCTTCCGGTAAACCCATAATAAAGTCATGAGCATTCGCCGCTTTGGCTGCAGCAACTATTTCCTCATCTGTCGCATGCGGATTTCCCATTAAAATATTTTGTTTCACTGAATCGCTAAACAAAATATTATCCTGTAATACTATCCCGATTTGCGAACGTAATGAATCAATCGTAACATCTTTAACGTTTTGATCGTCAATTTTCACCGATCCCTCCGTCACATCGTAAAAACGGGGAATTAGGCTGACAATTGTCGATTTCCCCCCGCCGCTCATACCTACAAAGGCAACAGTTTGTCCAGGTTCAATCGTGAAATCAACTTCATTTAAAATTGTATTTCCATCTTTATCATACTTGAATATAACTCGGTCAAATTGAAGCTTCCCTTTTGCTGCGGGTAACACCATCGCGTCAGGTTTATTTTGAACTTCATATTTTTCATCCATCAGTTCAAACATTCGGTCCATTGAGGCAATTGACTGAGTCAATGTTGTCGATGAGCTTACCAATCGGCGAAGCGGTCCATATAAGCGTTCAATATAAGCATAAAACGCAACGAGTACACCTATCGAAAGCGCATCATTTAAATACTGATAGCCTGCATAGCCAATTACGATCAGCGGCGCCATATCCGTAATAGTATTAACTACAGCAAAAGATTTGGCGTTCCAGCGTGAATGGTCCAATGCTTTATTAAGAAATTCTCCATTCGTTTCATCGAAAATTTTCTGTTCATGCTTTTCCAATGTAAAACTTTTAATAATGCTCATACCGGCAACACGCTCGTGTAGATAACTTTGAACACCAGCTAGAGCCTGTGACCGTTCCTTCGTTAAACTTCGTAGTCGCCCGAAGAAATACTTTACACTAAATGCGTAAAATGGCAGAGCAATAAGCGAAACAAGCGTCAGCTTCGCATCCATCGCAAACATGACGGCAATCACGATTAAAATCGTCGCTAAATCCAGCCATAAGTTCATCAATCCTGTCATAACAAAGTTCTTCGTCTGCTCAACATCATTGATGACACGCGAAATTACTTCTCCAGCTCGGGTATTCGCATAATACTTTAAGCTTAATTTTTGCAAGTGCCCATACAATTCTTTTCGTA
This sequence comes from Solibacillus sp. FSL K6-1781, assembly GCF_038630735.1. GTDB lineage: Bacteria > Bacillota > Bacilli > Bacillales_A > Planococcaceae > Solibacillus > Solibacillus silvestris. The sequence continues at coordinate 3,562,312 of NZ_CP152038.1, forward strand.
TATCAAATAAAATATTGTTACTCAAGTTTTGTGCAAAGTATTGGCGGTAATATTCGATTGGTGGACGAATAACAAAAAACAGTACAAGTGCAATTCCGATCCATGTAAATAATTGCTTTGTCTTCTCCTCTGTAGTCATGCCATCTTTCAACAATATATCATCAATAATTATTTGCAGGAGCCACGGTAAAAATAACGGAATCGCAAATTTTAGTATGCCGATCACGATTGTTAAAAATAAAAGCATTTTATACGGCTTGACGAACCGCATATAACGTTTAATACTATCCAATGCAAAAAACACTTCCCCTCAGAAATTTTGCAACAGCAATTATCATATCATAATTCCCCATTTAACATTTACACATGTACTTTACCCAAAAGAAAAACACAAGCAACCTAAAAAGCTGCTTGTGTCCCACTACTCTTTATTTGCCTGAATTTCACTCAATAAGATATAACGATTCGTCCAAGACTCTATGAAATCCTGAGCGAATGGTCCACGGCGTTGTTCAATCCAGCTTACCAATGTTTTTACATTACGCTGTAAAATTTTATCTATGACTTCGGGATAATTCATTTCCAACCTGTGCTGCTCATATTCATCTTCATCCAATAATGCATGACTCATATCAGGAAACACCTTTACGTCCAAATCATAGTCGATATATTTTAAGCAATTGTTATCAAACACAAACGGTGAACTGATGTTGCAATAGTAGTACACGCCGTCGTCCCGCAGCATACAAATAATATTGAACCAATGCTCTGCATGAAAGTAACAAATCGAGGGCTCACGTGTCAGCCAAGTGCGACCATCTGATTCCGTAACAAGTGTTTTTTCATTCGCACCGATAATAATATTTTTCGTTGCTTTTAATACCATCGTTTCTTGCCAGACACGGTGGATATTACCATTGTGCTTATAACTATGTATTTGGATTTTTTCTCCTTCAACCGGTAATGCCATCATAAAGCCCACCTTTTCGTCTCAGCTAAAAATTCTAGCAGTCTTTATTGTATTATAACAATGCTTTGGCAAAACTTGTAGTTCGAATACAATTATTTTCAATTTTGCGTGAAAATTATTACGATGCCTTAATGTTGCACGTTTTAAACAAAGAATTAATTAGTAGTATGTGACACTTCTTTTATAACTTCCCCGCTCTTTCATTTTAAAACAAAAAAAGATGCTCTGAAAGTTTGCACTTTCAGAACATCTTTCTACACTTCATTAGAAGTTGTTATTGTTACGTTTCGCGAATTGTGCGTTACGCTGCTCTTGTTCACGTTGTTGTTTTTGGTTTTGTTGTTGAACCTCGTTGAAATTTTCGTCCTGGCCGAATTCTTCAAGGTTGTTTTGTCGGTTATTGTTTTGACGGTTACTCTGGTTTTGGTTTTGATTTTGCTGGTTGAAATCGTTGAAGTTTAGGTCTTGACCAAACTCTTCACGGTTGTTTAGTTGGTTGTTACGTTGGTTTTGGTTTTGTTGTTTGTTGCGGTTTTGTTCATTGCGACTCATTTTTTGTCACCTCCATGACCATTATTGTGGTCTGGTGGCAAATTAATTATGCATTTATTTTCCCCCATATTTTTAACATCGGCACAGGCATTGGTAAATTGGCAATTTGCTCTTTTGTAAAGTATGCTGTATTTTCCGGATTTGCATTCGTCTCAACTGCATCGACCAAATAGCTGTCAATATGCCATTTCAAGTGAGAAAAAACATGGCTGAAACTTAAAATTGTTTCCTTAGAATTGTGCTCCAAAGTAACGTTATATTGTTTTTCCACTTTGGTTAAACTATTTTCATCTGCCTGGCGTTCAATCATAATAAACTGCCACATATTCGCGAGAAGACCTGCATCCGGTCGTTTTTCCATTAAAAAACGTCCTTGCTGATCACGGATAATATAAACATCATATTCGATATTTTTTGTTTTTAACTTTTTGGATTTAACCGGTAAGCTGGATGGCTCACCTTCATGGAAAGCCGTGCAGTAATCACGCACTGGGCATAATAAGCACTTTGGTGAAGTTGGTGTACAAATTAACGCACCTAGCTCCATCAGTCCTTGATTAAATGCAGATGCATTTTCAGGATCAATCAGCTCTGTTACCGCTTGTTCAAAAATTTTCTTTGTTTTTGGCAAAGCGATATCGGCATCAATATTTAATACGCGACTTAAAACACGCATGACATTTCCATCTACAGCATGCTCCGGCTTCCCGTAAGCAATACTTAATATTGCACCTGCAGTATAAGGTCCAACACCTTTTAGCTTTGAAATATCAACGCGGTTATCCGGCACTTTTCCGCCGTACACCTCGACTACTTCTCGGACACCTGCTTGTAAATTACGTACACGGGAATAATACCCTAGACCTTCCCACATTTTAAGCAGCTCTTCTTCCGGTGAATAGGCTAAGCTTTCCGCTGTTGGGTATTTTTCGATAAAACGGTTGTAATATGGGATGACTGTATCAACTCTTGTTTGCTGCAGCATGACTTCAGACACCCAAATTTGATAGGGTTCTTTCGTACGACGCCAAGGCAAATCTCGTTGCTCTTCCAAAAACCATTGCACTAATGCTTGGCGAAACTGTTTTGTATATTGATAGTTCACATTGTCCTCCAAAAATTCGATTTTATTTCCTTAAAAAAGGGTATATTATAATGTGGATACGATTGCTAAATTTTTCCGTTCTCGAACGGTTTTAAGATCGAGGGGTTGATACATTTGGATTCTGGCACACATTTCGTCATGGGGATTGCTATTGGAGGCCTAGCACTTGTAGACCCGACTGTCGCAAGTCATTCTATGACCTTTACGGCTGTAATGGCAGGAACGATTATCGGACAACAGGCACCGGATATTGATACGGTTTTAAAACTTCGTAATAATGCGGTTTATATACGCCATCACCGAGGGATTACACATTCAATACCAGCCGTTTTACTATGGCCTCTATTAATAACAGGTGTTCTCGCCCTTATTTTACCTGATGTCCATCTGTTCAATGTTTGGCTATGGACTCAAATCGCCGTATTTTTACATGTTTTTGTAGATATTTTTAATGCATACGGCACACAGGCATTGCGCCCTTTTTCAAAAAAGTGGGTTGCACTCGGTGTTATTAATACATTCGATCCATTAATATTTACGATGCACTGTATTGGTATTTTACTTTGGTTATTAGGGACAGAACCCGTCCTCACATTTACGGTCATGTATATCATTATTTTCTTCTATTATATTTTACGTTTTGCTCTTCAAAAGGCGGTTAAAACTGCTGTCCATCATGAATTGCAGGACGAAGAGTTTGTAATTGTCGCTCCGACAATGCGCTTTTTCCATTGGAAAGTTGCCGCTAAATCGAAAACGCATTTCTATGTTGGCCGTGCCTATCGCAGATCTGTCAATATTTACGATAAGTTCGAGATTGAACCTATCCCAAAAACAGAACTCGTTGAAAAAGCGTTAAAAGATCCAAATTTAGATGCCTTTTTATCGTTTTCACCACTTTACCGGTGGGAAATTTCAGAGCTTGAAAGCGGCGTGACAGAACTGCGTTTAATCGATTTACGCTACCGAAGTAATGATCGCTATCCATTCGTTGCAGTCGCCCATTTAGATGAAGAGCTTAACATTGTCAATTCTTATACCGGCTGGATTTTTACAGAAGAAAAATTGCAGAAACGACTGCAAATAGGAGCCGGCAATGACTAAATAAAATGACGTAAAACCACCAGCCACAACTGGTGGTTTTATATTGGAATCAGCTGTAAATAAAACAATTACACTAAAGCTGAATGGTTTTAATTTAACGTATCATCACTGTCATTTAATAAATGCGCATATTTCGGATTTTGTGCCGCAAATAAATGAAGCTTATCCCCATAGCTTTCAATTAACTGACTCACTAATTTAGCTGTATATTCGGCACCGCGGTAATCCGCCCCAGCCTTGGCAGATGTAGACTCGAAATCGCTGCATAATAATTCCACCCACGTTCGGGCACGACCTGTCGGTAATTTAGGGTTTTTCGCAAGTAATTGTTCTGTTAGTCTTTGGTATAACTCTTCCATGCTACTTCCCTTCCTTCATCGGACGTAAAATAGAAACAGGTAATGCTTCTTCAAAACGTTCCGAACCTAATCGGTGTCCCCATGCAAAGCGACCTTTTAAATAATCTACTTGGAAAAACTCACCCGGCGATCCATTTAGACGATAAATTTCGCCTGGAATAATTGTTGAAAGATCAACTAAATATGCCTCTGCCAGTAATGCTTTACGCTCATAAACTGCATATTCATTAACAATCCCCAATTGCTCTGCTTTTCTCGCACGTTCACGTAAATTTGCAATTTCCTGACGTAATTCCGGTTCAGACATTGCACTATATGTTAATTCATTCATTTTGTTGTTGCTCCTTCTGTTCAATATATTCATTAATTTTCTCTATCGGAAAGCCCTTTTGATAAAGCGCCTGTTTTACTTTTTGCCGAAGATCAGATCCTGTTAATTTAGCTGCATATTTGCGCCAAATTTTATCACCTTGAGCTTCTATTAATTCGGACCATTCATCTTCGTCACGGTCTAATGTAATCTGCTCGAGTATTTCTTTAACAATCTCATAGGAATACCCTTTACGCAACAGCACATCCTGAATTTTCTGCTTCACTTGTGTCGGAGTTTTATTTGTATTGGAACGCACAGCTTTTTCCGCCAGTTCCATTGCAAGCTTTAATTGCTCCTCATGATCATATGTCGCCAATACTTTCTGTTGCAAATTTTTATCAATCCCTTTTTGCATCAGGTCTTGCCGAATTGCAGCCGGTCCTTTTTTTGTCGTACGCTTTCTCGTTTCAAGCAGTGCTTTGGAATAGCTTTCATCATTTAAAAAACCTAAGCCCGTTAATTTATGAATAGCTTCTTGTACAACTGCTTCCCCATGCCCTGCTTTCAGGAGCTTGGACTTCACTTCATGTTCACTGCGCATTTGGAAGCTAAGAAAATTGAGCGCTTTGTTAAACGCTTTTGCAATTTCATCTTCATATTGTATTTCATCTATTTCCATCTGCTCAAGTACTTTGCCTTTTTGCAGACCGAACTTAATAAGTGTCCCTTCATCAACTGCAAAAGCATACTGTTCGTTCAAATAAATATTGTAGCGCTCTTGATTGTTTTTTTGTCGACCAATTTTCGTAATAATTTGCACTTGCACCGTGTACACCTCACAATAACAATGTACATTCTAGTATACATCTTTTTACTTATAGTTTCATCGAACGGTATACTGATACTAATGAAATGAAATAAGGCGGTGTTTGTATGAAAGTTGCAATTGCAGGTGGGACAGGAATGGTTGGCAGAAGGTTGAGTAAGCTATTACTTGAAAAAGGTCACGAAGTCATAATTTTAACTCGTGGAGAGCAGCAAGTTAAAAATAACATCCACTATGTACAATGGCTAAACGATGACTCGACACCCGAGCTTTTCATGGAAAATACTGATGCATTTGTAAATTTAGCCGGAGTATCACTAAATGAAGGTCGATGGACAGATGAACAAAAACAAAAAATACTATCAAGCCGAATCGAATCTACCGATGAAGTCATCCGTATACTACAAAATTTAATGGATAAACCAAAAGTACTTATTAATGCGAGTGCTGTTGGTATTTATCCTGTTTCTGAAAAAGCTGTTTATACAGAACAAGCTCCTGAAAAAGCATCTGATTTTTTAGGAAACGTTGTAGTCCAATGGGAAGAAAGAGCAATGCAGGCTCAACAACTAGGCATTCGCACTTGTTTAACCCGTTTTGGCGTTATTTTGGAAAAAGGCGAAGGTGCATTGCCGATGATGGTACTTCCTTATAAGCTTGGTGTTGGCGGAACAATTGGATCAGGCAGACAGTGGCTTAGCTGGATTCATGTAGAGGATGTAGCACGTGCTATACTTTTTGCAATCGAAAACGATACATTATCAGGGCCAATTAATTTTACAACACCAAATGTAAAACGAATGAAGCAATTCGGGCAATCAATAAGTCATGCATTGAAGCGTCCACATTGGTTCCCGGTTCCAAGCATTGCTTTAAAGATCGCTCTTGGTGAAAAAAGTATGCTCGTACTGGAAGGTCAGCATGTATTACCCGAAAAATTGTTAAACGCAAATTTTGAATTCAAGTTTATTTCTGTGGAAGATGCAATTCGTGATCTATATGAATAAAACAATGCTTTTCACGCAACCTACCTTGTAAAAGGAGGTTGCTTTTTCATTGAAAAAACATATTTTAGGGATTAGCTTCGTGTTAGTCGCCACATTTATATCCTTTATGTCTGTTGCAAAAGCCGAGGAATTTCATTGGGGCTTCAAGCCAAGCCGTAATGGCGAGCCTGTAGAAATAGGTGAACCGCTTGAATCTATGTTAAGTAAATACGGTGCCATTTATAAAGGCAATGAAGAAAAGAAAATCGTTTACTTAACATTCGATAACGGCTACGAAAATGGCTATACCGAGAGTATTTTAAATACTTTGCGGGAAGAAAAAGCTCCGGCCACTTTCTTCTTGACCGGTCATTATTTAACAAGCGCGACCGATTTAGTAAAAACGATGGTTAAAGATGGCCATATTATCGGAAACCACTCTTATGGGCATCCGAATATGGCGCGTTTGTCCGCTGAAGAAATGAAGAAGGAATGGAAACGGTTTGATGATAAATTAAATGAATTGACTGGTGTCAAACGGACTTATTATGCCCGACCGCCAGAAGGTATCTTTAATGAAGAAGTTTTGAAAGTCGGCAATGAAGTGGGCTATCGCCATATGTTCTGGTCCATCGCTTTTAAAGATTGGCTAAAAGATGAACGACGCGGCGCAAAATATGCTTATGATGCACTAATGAACCAGCTACATCCAGGTGCAATTATTTTAATGCATACGGTAGCTCAGGATAATGCCGAAGCGATACCTCAATTCATAAAAGATGCTAAAGCACAAGGTTACACGTTTGGCTCTCTGGATGATCTGGTGCTTGAATACGAAAAAATTTCCCCGTATTAGAAAAGTAGCGTTCCTTTCTTTTCATTGTACTTTCCGCTATACTGAAATGATGAAGAAAAGGAAGTGACTCGCACTAAATTTTGGTGCGAGTTACTCTATTTAAAGGACGTGTAAACTTGAGTGAACTAAAAATGGAAGTCGGGCAAAAGTTCCCGTTAACGATAAAGCGCCTTGGCATTAATGGTGAAGGTGTCGGTTTTTATAAACGCAATGTCATATTCGTAAAAGGTGCGATTCCTGGGGAAGAAGTAACAGTAAAATTAACAAAAGTATCCCCGAAATTTGCTGAAGCGGAAATTTTGGCAATACGTAAAGCAAGCGAATTCCGCCAAGAAGCACCTTGCCCTGTGTATTCTGAATGTGGTGGTTGTCAATTACAGCATATGACTTATGAAGCGCAGTTAATGAATAAGCGTGATATCGTCGTACAGGCATTCGAAAAATACGCCAAAGAAATTGGACAAACAGCTGAAATCCGCCCAACGATCGGAATGGATAATCCTTGGCATTACCGCAATAAATCCCAATTCCAAGTACGTAAAGAAGGCAAGCGTGTATATGCAGGTCTATTTACTGAAGGAACTAACCAGCTTCTAAATATTAATGATTGTCTTGTACAGCATCCTGTAACTTCAAAAATTACAGTTGCTACTCGTAAAATTTTACAGAAACTAAATATCCCGATTTATGATGGGAAAACGTTAAATGGCTTAGTTCGAACAATTGTTGTTCGTACAGGTATGCGCTCTGGCGAAACACAAGTATGTCTTGTAACAACTCGCCGTGAGCTTCCGCATAAAGAAGAGTTAATTGAACGCATTAAAAAGATTGATCCTTCAATCGTTTCCATTACACAAAACGTCAATCGTGAGAAGACATCGCTTATATTTGGACCTGACACTTTTATTTTAGACGGAAAAGAAGCGATTCATGAAAAGTTGGGTGAATTTGCATTTGATTTATCAACTCGTGCATTTTTCCAGCTTAATCCTGAACAAACAGTACATTTATATAATGAAATTAAAAAAGCTGCAGCACTGACAGGGAAAGAAAATGTTGTCGACGCATATTGCGGTGTTGGAACAATCGGTATGTGGCTGGCAGAAGGTGCCCGTGAAGTCCGCGGTATGGACAATGTCGACGAAGCAATTGCTGATGCGAAGTATAATGCACGTACAAACGATAATCTGCAGCATGTACGTTTCTTCCCAGGCTCTGCAGATAAATGGCTTTTCCGCTGGTCAAAAGAAGATTACCGTCCAGATGTCATTTGTGTGGATCCACCCCGCACAGGTTTAGAGCCAGGCTTTATTAGAACTGTATTAAAAATTAAACCAAAGCGTTTTGTTTACACATCGTGTAACCCTTCAACACTAGCGCGTGATTTAAAGGAATTATCAAAGAGTTACAACGTTGAATATATTCAACCAGTCGATATGTTCCCGCAAACAGCACAGGTTGAATGTGTCGTGAAACTGACATTAAAAAAATAATATGTTCCATACGCCTACACAAAATTTTGTGTAGGTTTTTTCTCTTGGCAAAAACTTGCATATACACTTCAATTAGCGCAATATTAAATCAAATATATTTTCGGAGGGATTATTTTGGGAAGAATCATTCATTTTGAAATTCATGTAGATGATATGGAACGCGCGAAAAATTTCTATGAGGCTGTTTTTGAATGGAGTTTTGAGGATTATAGTGAATATGCAGGCATGCCGTATTTGGGAGCGATTACTGGCGACGATCAATATCCGGGAATTAATGGTGCATTAATGCAGCGACAAGGGCCTTCCCCTGCAGAAGGACAAAGTGTTAACTCTGCAGTATGTACTTTAGGCGTAAGCAATTATGATGAAACCGAAGCAAAGATTTTAGCAAACGGCGGCAAAGTAGCAATGCCGAAATATGCGCTGCCAGGTATGGCTTGGCAAGGATATTTTCTTGATACTGAAAATAATATATTTGGTCTACATCAACCGGATCCGGAAGCAAAATAACATAAAAGCGACGAACCTTGTTTATAAGGTTCCTTCGTTTTTTAGAAAAGAATCATTTTAGAAGAACCTCCCCCACTGCTTTACTTTTCATGTAAAATAGTAATCGCCAGGAGGTATTAATATGAAGAATTTTCTATTTGTAGTAATCACTTTTATTATTTCTTATTGGGCGATTTCATCTTTTGCAGGCCTCATCTTCCAAAGCAATGATGAAAATTCAGCAACTTCAGCAAGTTCACTTCAAGCTGCTGTTACATTTGGTGGTGTAAACTATTTAAATGTGTTCATCTACATAATTTTAGCAATGATTTTTACCGCAATAGTCTTCTTTTCAGTAAAAAGCAGACGTTCCAAGTAAGAGAACGTCTGCTTTTTTATATAGCTATTTTTTTCGATTTGCCAAAAAAGAGTATGACCACTGCAACTGTCAGCAGCATGACCGAAATAACAAATAAAAATCCGCTACTCGGGAAAACTTCCAAATATAAACCGCCTAAAAGCGGACCAGTTAAACTGCCTAAACTGAAGAATATACCACAAAGCAAGTTCCCTGTCGGCAGCAGCTCTTTCGGAGTCAAATCGGTCATATATGTAATACCGAGTGAGAACATCGAACCGACACACATTCCTGCACAAAAAAAGACAGCAGCTACAAACAGTTCCGAATGCTCAAAGAAATTGCCTATTAAGAAAAATATGCTTCCGGCAAAGAGCCCTGAAACAATTACTTTATGGCGACCAATTTTATCACCTAATGCACCAAGCGGAAATTGCATAACAATCGCTCCGATCGAAAAGCCAGCCAAAATAATGGATACAAATGCTACGTCAAAATCTTTTCGTAAAGCATACACCGGAAATAAAGCATTCAGTGACGATTCTAAAAAGCCATAAACAAACGGCGGCAAAAAGGCAATCCATCCGTATTTTATAGCTAGACTATAACGTTTGATACCTGATTCATTTGCATCTCCTGCCAACGCTTCCGGCTTTTCATTTTTCACGAAAAAGATTAACGACCACGCTAATAAACATAATGCCGACGAAATAATAAACGGAAAGCTTTCCGATATTTTAATTAGCGGGACAAACAATGGGCCAACAGCAAAGCCTACTCCAAAAGATATGCCGTATATTGACATGCTTTTACCGAGTTTATGTGTAGCTGTAGTTGATGTAATCCAAGTCTGTGTTGAAAAATGCAGTGCATGATCACCGATGCCAATTAACAGCCGGAGTATAAACCAAAACATGACACTTTTCCAAAATGGAAATAAAAACAGTGACATGAAAACGAGTGCCCCACCAAATAGGATAATAGGTTTATACCCATATTTGCGTAATGGCTGCTCGATAAACGGCGAGATCAATAATGTTCCTATGTATAAACCTGTGGCATTCAAACCATTGAGCGTTGAGGATACGCCATCCCCTTCAAAAATCACCGAAATCAGAGGTAAAAGCATTCCTTGCGAAAATCCTGAAATTGATACAATAATAACTAAAATCGTAAACCTGCGCTGTTCATAACTCATTTCAATTTTCTCCCTTAGTTCATACAATTCATCGTATCACAGCTTTTAGGAGAAATAAAAGTAAACTCAAAAACCCCAGCTAACTTTATCTCTAAAAGTTAACCGGGGTTTTAAATATCACTATATTCCATTTCTGCGTTGCGTAAACAGTCGTATCGGCGAATAGCCGTAAATGTTTAAACTTCCTCCTTTTCTTGAGTTTGTCTATACATGTTTTTTCCGACCATCTCCTTCGTATTTAAGTATGAATTTACTTTATCATAACACTTCATTAATGTAAATATTCAAATTAACAGAATGTTAAAATAATTAACAAGTACTATACAATTCCCTATTTTTTAAAGTTAATTTAATAGGTTAGTCCGATATATACTATAAGTTGTTGTTTAACTTTTAGAAAATAGCGTAGTATAATATTAATAAGTCAATACAAAAGGAGCATCATACATTATGAAGCCAATTACAAACAAAGAACAGCAAGTAACATATTTAAAAGAACGCCTGGAAATTTTCCTTGAAGTGCTTGATGCAATCGATCCTGAAACGACGGAAATTGAAGATATTGATCGCTTAATTCAAATGATGGATGATTTAGAAGAAAAAATGGATCAATTCCAATCCCGCGAAGATAAATAGAAAATTCAGCAATACCTGTACACTGGGTATTGCTTTTTTCATTCTTTTGACTAGTTCTGCTATTATTCGCCGTTTTTTCTTTTAATCTGACAAACATTCATGTAAGCGCTCTTTTTTTTCCACATTAAAAGAGTTATAATGTAAGATGGTTTATTAAGAAAGACATAACATTCATTTCTTCGTGAAAGTTTTGTTCTAACTTATATTAATTTTATTGATCAAAATACACATATTTTTCTGGGGGGAAAAATAAGATGGCATACTTAGAAACTTTAGAAAAAAGTCTTTATTCTTTAGTAACTGAAACATCTACTAACTTACCAAAAGACGTTCGTCGTGCTATTAAAGCTGCAAAAGAAGCAGAAAATGCTGGTACACGTGCAGCGATGTCTTTAGACACAATCACTACAAATATTGTAATGGCAGAAGATAATGTATCTCCAATTTGTCAAGATACGGGTCTACCAACATTTAAAGTATATACGCCGGTTGGCGTAAACCAAATCGAAATTAAAAAAGCAATCCACACTGCAATTGCTGCAGCTACTGGTGATGCAAAATTACGCCCGAATTCAGTTGATTCATTGACTGGTAAAAACTCTGGAACAAACATTGGCGCTGGACTTCCAGTAGTAAAGTTTGAGCAATGGGAAAATGACTATATTACAGTGAAGCTTATTTTAAAAGGCGGCGGCTGTGAAAACAAAAATATCCAATATTCTTTACCTACAGAATTAGAAGGTTTAGGCCGCGCTGGTCGTGACTTAGACGGTATCCGTAAATGTATTTTACATTCTGTATGGCAAGCACAGGGACAAGGCTGTTCTGCTGGTTTCATCGGTGTTGGTATCGGTGGAGACCGTTCTTCAGGTTATGATCTTGCAAAAGAGCAATTATTCCGTCATGTTGATGATGTGAATCCAATCGAAGACTTAGCAAAACTAGAAGAGTATATTGTAGAAAAATCAAATACATTCGGTGTTGGTACAATGGGCTTCGGCGGTGAAGCAACATTACTAGGTTGTAAAATCGGTGTAATGGACCGTTTACCAGCTTCATTCTTCGTATCTGTAGCTTACAACTGTTGGGCTTACCGTCGTATGGCAATCGATATCGATCCGGCGACTGGCGAAATCACAAACTGGCATTACCAAGAAGGTGAAAAAATCACTTTCCGTGATGAAGAAAAACAAGATAACTCGGACAACAAAGTAGTTGAATTGGTTGCACCGATTACTGAAGAAAAAATCCGTGCACTTAAAGTTGGGGACGTAGTAAAAATTTCTGGCCGTATGTATACAGGTCGTGACGCAATCCATCACCACTTAATCGGTGAAGGTGTAGAAGCACCAGTAGATTTAGATGGTCAAATTATTTACCACTGTGGTCCGGTAATGGCGAAAGACGAAGCAGGCAACTGGGTCGTAAAAGCTGCTGGTCCAACAACTTCAATTCGTGAGGAGCCATACCAAGGCGACATCATGAAAAAATTCGGTATCCGTGCTGTTATGGGTAAAGGCGGTATGGGACCAAAAACTCTTAAAGCTTTAGAAGAACACGGTGGCGTTTACTTAAATGCAATCGGCGGTGCAGCTCAGTACTACGCAGACTGCATTAAATCAGTTGACGGTGTAGACTTAATGGAATTCGGAATTCCAGAAGCAATGTGGCACTTAACTGTAAAAGACTTTACTGCAGTAGTAACGATGGACTCTCATGGTAACTCATTACATGCTGATGTAGAGAAATCTTCTTTAGATAAATTAGCATTACATGCAGAGCGCGTATTCTAATAGTTATGAAAAACGACTTCTTCCTAAATGGTTGAAGTCGTTTTTTATTTCCGCATTTTAAATTACATATAATTCTAACTATTCTTTTTATTGGTATGCTATACTATTTTATTATATAAGGTATAGGTGGTGTTATATGCTCTATATTAAGATATTGATTAATGCATTATTTATAGCTGCCCAAATACACGTGAGTACTAAATATCAGTATAGACGCAGCTTTCTTGTTGCCCTTTCGTATACAATTTATGTGATTATTATTCTCCCTTACGTAACCTTTGAATATATATATCTATATCTTTCATTAATGCTTTGGCTATTTTTCAGCGCATGCTTTTTTATGCGAGATCGATTGTTTGGTTAAAAAAGAGGCTGGGACAGAAGTAGAAATTTCATAAACTAAGGAGAAAAACCTTATTAAGAAACGGATATTTTATAAAATTGATTGGAATGGAGGGCGACTCCTGCGGGAATAGCGTGACGCCTGAGACTACAGGCTCAGGCCACGCCCGCGGAAAGCGTCCCGAAATGGAAATCAATTTTTACGCTCAGCAAAAAATGCCATTTTTCTCTAAGAGAAAAATGGCATTTTTGGGTTATGTCCCACCCTCTTACTTTTTAATGTCATTGAACTAATTGTGTATCGGCTGGTTCATTGTAGACTGTTGTATCGAGCTCTTTTGTTGCACGGCTTGATACGACACCTGAAACCATTGACCCGCTTACATTAAGCGCTGTACGACCCATGTCGATTAAAGGTTCTACCGAAATTAAAACACCTGCTAACGCAATCGGTAAATCCATTGCAGATAAGACGATAATGGCTGCGAATGTCGCTCCACCACCTACACCTGCCACACCAAATGAACTAATCGCCACAATTAAAATTAATGTTGCGATAAAGCCAGGTGTTAACGGATCAATACCTACTGTCGGTGCAATCATTACTGCCAACATTGCCGGATAAACACCCGCACAACCATTTTGCCCGATTGAAAGACCAAATGAAGCAGCAAAGTTGGCAATGCCATCCGGAACACCAAGACGCTTTGTCTGCGTTTGAATATTTAACGGTAATGCTCCTGCACTTGAACGTGAAGTAAATGCAAACAGCAGTACTTCAGCTGTTTTTTTCAAATAAGTTAATGGACTTAAACCTGTTAATGCCACAATGATTAAATGCAGAATGAACATAGCGATCAATGCAACATAAGAAGCTAGGATGAATTTACCTAAATCCATAATCGCCCCTAAATCACTCGTTGCAACGGTACGTGCCATAATGGCAGCTACACCATATGGAGTTAAACGTAAAATAATACGTACAACACCCATGATTAAACCGTAAAGTGCATCGACACCTTTTTTAACATTTGCCGCCGTTTCTTCTTCTTTACGACGGAGTGTTAAATAACTAAATCCTAAAAATGCCGCAAAAATTACAACCCCAATTGTTGACGTTGCGCGAGATCCTGTTAAATCCGCAAATGGATTTGCAGGAAACATTGATAAAATCTGTTCAGGTAAAGGTGTCACTTCTGCCGAACGTTCAACCAATGATTCACCACGTGCAATTTCAGCTTCACCTTGCATAATTTGAGATGCATCTAAGTCAAATAAGACAGTTGATGCAATACCTAAACCAGCTGCAACAGCAGTTGTACTGATTAAAACTGATAAAATAACCGCTGCTGACTTACCTAAGTTTTTACCAAATGTCACTTTTGTAAATGCAGCTAATATCGAAATGAATACTAAAGGCATCGCAATCATCTGCAGTAACTTTACATAGCCAGTTCCGACGATGTTGTACCATGGCACAGTTTCATTAATGGCATCCGACCCTACCCCATATGCAAATTGTAATCCTATCCCAAGTATAATACCTAACCCTAAGGCGATAAAAACACGATTTGAAAACTTAACATGCTTCGTTTTAAGGAAATATAAAAAAGCAATGACAATAAGCAGCAAAGCAATATTAAGCAATACGTAGAAATTCAAAGTAAACTCCTCCAATTTTATAAATGTACTCCATTATATTACTCTATAATCCTTATAAGTCAAGTTGGCATTAATTTTTTTTAATTCTCTATTGTATGTTATTTACAAAATAAATAACCTATATTATAATTATTCTAAATAAGAAATAATTCTAATCTAATTGAAATTCATTATCAGTCCTTATCAATATTAATAATCATTATCAAGGAGGTATTTATGATTAATTCTAATCGAGAAAACTTATCATTAAATGAGAAAATCCTAGAACACAAAGAATTAATTGCTGCTTTAGTATCCGGCTTTATCATTTTGCTCGCGTGGCGAATGGAGTCAACAGAGCAAACGACAGCCGCTGTAATCGCATATTTAACAGCATTTTTTATCGGTGGATATGCAAAAGCAAAAGAAGGTATTGAAAATACAATAGAAAGCAAGTCTTTAAATGTAGAAATTTTAATGATTATTGCTGCCATTGGTTCTGCCATTATCGGTTACTGGATGGAAGGTGCTATATTAATCTTTATATTTGCCTTAAGCGGCGCACTTGAAACATATGCAATGAATAAAAACAATCGTGAAATCTCTTCATTAATGGAACTGCAGCCAGAGGAAGCATGGCTTGTACGAGGCGGATTTGAACCGATTAAAGTTTCCGTAAAAGATTTGAAGGTAAACGATCACATATTAGTAAAACCAGGTGAACGTATTCCGGCAGATGGCGAAATTTATAAAGGTATTTCAACAGTTGATGAGGCAGCGATTACCGGTGAATCAATGCCTATCACGAAAAATGCGGGAAATGAAGTTTTTGCCGGTACCGTAAATTTAAACAGTGTGTTAACTGTAAAAGTAACGAAGCCTAGTTCCGAAACATTGTTCCAAAAAATCATTACACTTGTTCAATCGGCACAAAGCGAAAAATCACCTTCCCAACAGTTTATTGAACGCTTTGAAAGTGTGTATGTAAAAGCAGTATTATTGGCCGTAGCACTCATGATGTTTTTACCGCACTATTTATTAGACTGGGATTGGACGACAACTCTTTACCGCGCAATGGTATTACTTGTTGTTGCTTCTCCTTGTGCATTAGTTGCTTCTATTATGCCGGCTACCCTTTCAGCGATTTCCAATGGTGCGAGAAACGGGATACTTGTTAAAGGCGGTGTGCATTTAGAAAATTTAAGCTCGATCCGCGTATTGGCAGTAGATAAGACTGGTACATTAACACAAGGAACACCTGTTGTGACAGATTTTATTGTTCGTGATGATTTAGACAAACAGCAGACGTTAGCTTTAATAGCAGGGATTGAAGGACAATCAAACCACCCTCTTGCGCAGGCAATTAACGCATTCGCAAAGGAGCAGGATGTCATCAACGAGCAAAATATTACCATTGAAGATATTCCTGGTTACGGAATGAAAGCGCAGTTTAATGAACAATCCTATATAATCGGAAAACCTGACTTTGTTGGAGCAAAATTGGCAAAACAATTTGCTGATGGAGCGCTCGAACAATTAGCGAATGAAGGTAAAACAGTTGTATTTCTAAAAGATCACCAAGGCATTGCGGCACTTATCGCCCTAAAAGATGTCGTTCGGGAAGAGGCAAAAAAGGCGGTAGCTGCACTGCAAGAGCTAGGTATTAATGTAGCCATGCTGACTGGTGACAATGAAACAACCGCAAAAGCAATTGCAAAAGAAGCTGGTGTTTCGACTTATGTGGCGGAGTGCTTGCCGGAAACGAAGGTCGAGCATATTAAGCAATACGAAAAAACATCGGGCCATGTCGGCATGGTTGGTGACGGTATCAATGATGCCCCTGCCCTTGCTACTGCCTCCGTCGGTATTGCAATGGGTGGCGGTACAGATGTCGCACTAGAGACAGCGGATGTAATATTAATGAAAAACGACTTATCTAAAATTGCCCATGCCGTTAAGCTTTCGCGAAAAATGCAGCGTATCGTGAAACAGAACATTATTTTTTCATTAACGGTTATTGCTCTGCTGATCATTTCGAACTTTTTCCAAGCAATCAGCCTTCCTCTAGGCGTTATTGGTCATGAAGGCAGTACGATTTTAGTTATTTTAAATGGATTACGTATGCTGAGTAAAAATGTTTAGTCCAATAATAAAGGTGCATCCCAACAACAGGATGCACCTTTTTGCTTTCTCTATTAAACTAGTACAAACCATAATGCCATTGTGAAGATAATTGTCGTTAAACCCATCAGCAAAGTTGCCATCGTTTGCGCTTTATATGCATCCGTAACTTTCATTCCGCTGTATTGAGTAATTACCCAGAAGAAACTATCGTTTACATGACTAACTGTCATAGATCCCGCACCAATTGCCATAACGACTAATGCTAACGGCACTGCCCCTTCGATTCCTAAAGTCGGTAGCATCGGTGCAATTAAAGAAGATGTAATAACTAATGCTGCAGTTGAAGAACCTTGCGCTGTTTTTAGAGCAGCGGCAATTAAAAACGGAACTAATAAAAATAATGCGCCTGTTGCTAAAGCACCCAAATCCATTTCCTGCAGTTTATCACCGACGCCTGTATTTTTAATAACCGTACCAAATGCGCCACCAGCACCTGTGATTAATAAAATTGGTGCTGCTTCTTTTAATGCTTCACCGATCCAGTTGGATAATGTTTCTTCACTCAGTTCAGGCAATAGTAAAAAGGCACCAAAGACCCCTAATATAAGTGCAACTGTCGGTGAACCTAAAAATCTGAAGAACGTATTAACTCCCGCTTCCGGGTCACCTACTAATGCAGCGACAGAACCTGCCCCGATCAATACAATCGGCAATACAATTGGTAAGAATGACTTGAATGTAGAAGGCATTTTACCAAACGACTTAATAATTTCATCGTAATCCAATGCCGGCTCATCATCTGCCTCAACCCGAATTTTCGATGCTACTTTCGTCGCCCAAATATAGCCTACGATTGTTGCTGGAATAGCAACGATTAATCCTATTAAAATGATTGTGCCTAAATAATCTGCTGCACCAATATTTCCAGCAGCCGCAATCGGTCCTGGTGTAGGCGGTACGAGTACGTGGGTCGCATATAATCCCGTAGCTAAAGCAACTGCCATTGAGGCAATTGTTACGCCTGCGCGTTTAGCCAGCGCTTTCTTTAAACTTGTTAAAATGATATAGCCTGAATCACAAAATACCGGAATGGATACAATGTAGCCAATGATCGACATTGCTAATTGCGGTCGTTTTGGTCCAATTACCCGCAATACGACTTCAGCCATACGATATGCAGCGCCGGATTTTTCTAATATAATTCCAATAATCGTACCTGCTACGATGACGATACCAATGCTCGTCATCAGCCCTCCAAACCCTGTGTTAATACTTTCTACAACTGTTAACAAAGGCATACCCGCTGCAATACCAACAAAGAATGAACTAATTAATAATGCAAGAAAAGGATGCAGCTTAAGTTTTGCCGTTGCAAAGACAATGAACAACACACCAATCAGAATAATTAGAAACAACATTTCTCCCCACTCCTTTATATTAATCTTTTTATTAAATCCGTAACCCTTTTTTCCAAATAATAACTTGGATTATTTAATGATTGCTCCGCCGAAATATCATTACCGACAATACTTTCAACTTGATGAAAATAGGTTTTTAGAATACTGGAATTTTCAATCATTCCCGAAATTAAAATTGTTGGCACACCTTTTTCTTTTGCCAGCTTAGCAACCCCTATTGGCGCTTTTCCGGAAAGTGTTTGCTCATCCGATTTCCCTTCACCTGTAATGACAAAATCCGCTTTTTCCAGGTGATTTGTAAATTGCACTGCTTCTAGCACAATATCTACACCAGGCTTAAATTGGTGCGGAAAAAAGGCCATAAACGCCGAGCCAATTCCACCAGCCGCACCTGCACCTGCACGATGACGGACTTTTACGTTTTGCTGTGATTCGATTATAGTAATATAATGATTTAAATTTTGATCAAATATATTAATATCATGCGGCTCTACCCCTTTTTGTGGCCCAAATACAGCTGTAGCTCCATTCGAACCTATTAACGGGTTATCTACATCACAGGCAATCATAAATGTACTTTCAGAAATTCGTGAATCAAAATTAGACAAATCGATTTTTTCAAGTGCATTAAATTGGTATACGTCGTTTAAAATTTCATTACCATCTTTGTCTATGAATTTCATTCCAAGTGCCCTTAGCATTCCCTGGCCACCATCATTTGTAGCGCTTCCTCCTATACCGATAATAAAGTGACGATAACCTGTATCCATTGCATGTTGGATTAATTGACCTGTTCCGTATGTTGTTGCAAAACGGGGGTTTTTTTCTTCTTCATTTATAAGTGTTAACCCTGACGCCTGAGCCATTTCTATCACACAAGTTTTCCCATCGCCCAGCACTCCATATTTTGCTTCAATCCGCTTCCCTAAAGGATTTTGAACCGACGCTGTCAAATACTTTCCTTTTGTAGCTTTGACTAATGCATCAAGGGTTCCTTCGCCGCCATCTGCAATCGGCAAACAAATTGTTTCAATCTTATTGTCCACCTTTTTAATTGCTTCCTTTATCACTGATGTAACCTCTCCGGAAGACAATGTCCCTTTAAAGGAATCCGGACTTATAATAATCTTCATTTGATTCCTCCCTCACATGAATAAAGCGCTTACAAAAATTATAGTAGTAATATTCTGAATTTACTTTATACTTGTTGTATAATTTTTTATTAATTACTACTTTATTTTTATACGAGGTGTATAAATTGTTAACAATAAGACTGGCAAATGAAATTGTAGAACAAACAATGCTGCGGTTAAAGCGTAATGTAAATGTAATGAGCATTGACGGTATTATATTAGCTTCCGGTGATAAGGAACGGGTGGAAAAGTTTCATGAAGGCGCGAAGTTTGTAGCAGAATCGAAGAAAACGCTCATAATATCAGACGACAATATTCATGATTTCCCGCAAACTAAGCACGGGATAAATTTGCCGATCTTTTTTCAGGAGGAAATCGTTTGTATTATTGGAATTACCGGTGTGGTCGATGAGGAACTGCTAAATATTTCTTCATTAGTTCAGTTAACAGCAGAGGTATTAGTCCATCAGGCTCTTATTGAATCTAAAAGCGAATGGCAGCGGAAAATGAGTGTACATATTTTTGAGGAACTAATTAGTGGGACTTCTATAAATCGGTTTGTAAAAGAACGGATAAATAAACTGGCCATACCCTTTATTGCCCCCTATTGCATCATATTATTAAAGGCCGAACAAAAGACTGGTTCCCATCGGACACTCATACAATATATCGATGATTTCTTTTATAACAAACCCGTTATCTTTGGACACTTTCAGCTAGATGAATACTTTATTTTAACTACAGAATTGAATCAAACAACTTTAACAAAAATAGTGGAAGCATTTAATACTTATATAAAAAGCAAATTCAGTATTAAAATTGCTGTCGGTGAACATGTTGAAAATCTTGAACGGTTACCGCATTCCTATAAAACAGCACAGTTAGCTTTAAAGCATCACCATACCGTCTCGAAAGTAATCTACCATCAGGAAGTTGAAGTATTCACCTTATTTAATCCAGAGGTAGCCCATCACTACAGTATAAAAACATTGAATCAACTGGATGATAAATTAGTTGCTACATTGCAATGCTTTTTTAATAATAATAAGTCAGCTTCAGCGACTGCCGACGAATTGGAAATACACCGACATACGTTAGCTTACCGGCTTTCTCAAATTAGAGAGCATACCCATTTAAATCCTACTGAGTTTCATGATGCATTAAAACTGCAAATCGCACTATGGCATCGTGAAGGACTGAACCTATAAAAAAATGAGGTTGGGATAGAAGTAGAAGTACCGATGGATAAGAAGAAAAACATTATTAAGAACGGATATTTTGTAAAATTGATTGGAATGGAGGGCGACTCCTGCGGGAATAGCGTGACGCCTGAGACTACAGGCTCAAGCCACGCCCGCGGAAAGCGTCCCGGAATGGAAATCAATTTTTAACGCTCAGCAAATAAATGCTATTTTTCTCTTTGAGAAAAATAGCATTTCTGGATTATCTAATTTCCACCTAAAAAACAGGTGATTTGGCTTGCTTTTTACTTTCTTTAGCAAGTTGCCTTTTTTGGAATGACGCATTAAGCAATCCACCTAATATGATGATCATTCCTGTGAAATATAGCCAAAGCATTAAAATAATGACCCCGCCGATACTGCCGTATGTTGAACTGTAATTGCCGAAATTATTAATATAGAATGAGAACCCGTACGTTAATACAAGCCAGCCCAAAGTCGCAAAAACAGCACCCGGAATCACACTGAACATCGTTAACCGAGGATCTGTATTCGGGACAATCCAATACATGACTGATATTACGATGAAAATAAGTGTTGGCGGCGTAATCCAGCGCACAAAGGTCCAAACGTTTGCGAATGACTCCTCTACACCTAAATAGCCGAATACGATATTGCCGATCTGCTGACCAAAAACCGGGAATACAAGTGCTATTAAAATAACTGCAACTAATGCAATTGTAAAAACAAGTGACCATAAACGGTTTAAAAATCCTGCTCTTCCTTCTACATCATAGGCACGGTTTAATGATTTCATCAGTGCATCTACACCTCTAGAGGCAGACCATAGTGTACCAATAATACCGATTGAAAGTAAACCGCCGTTTTGATTGTTCAGAACATCTGTTAATGTCGTTTCGATCAGTCCATATACTTCTTCAGGCATAACATCACTTAAAAAATCGAATATTTGCCCTTGTTCCAAATTTAAGTAAGGTAAAAGCGTTACCATAAAAATAAGCATAGGGAAAAATGATAACAGGAAAAAATAGGCCAACTGTGCCCCCATCCCTGACATGTCCACATTTTTAGTTCGATAAATTAAATCTTGGATAAACCCTTTTGTCGTCAGTATATCTATTTGGCTACGATCCGGTGAAACATATGATTTAACTAGCGAAATCTTTTCTTTTAGTTCTCCCTTTTCTTCCATGCTGCCACCACCTGTTCACATTATATTGATTCAGTGGATATCATGGACATCCGATTACCCGATTTGTTCATCCTTTTTTGAGAAAGCCTGAATCGTTTCTGAAACCATACTTTGAATTGTAGCAGGTAACTCTTTAATATCATTTTCATTTTGCATAATTGATTGGACACCATTATTTACTGTCCCATACAAAGATTGTGCTTGTTCCATCTTAGTTTCTACCAAAGCCACTAATTCATCACGATTTTCAGCATAGTATGCTACTGTATCTTTTGCTTTCTTTGCTGTTTCTACAGTATGCTCACGTGTTTGTTTATCCAACATACTAATTGCTGCACCTGTTACTGCTCCAATTGCTATAAAAGGTAATAGTTTACTTTTCATTAGTTTTCTCCTCCTACTATATGCTTTCGTATTCCCCTAATACTTTTTCATAAAACTTATCTATATGTATTTTAACGAATATCCAATATTATTAAAAGTATTCAGTCAACTTTATCCTGTTGACAAGTTGATGGTTGCATGAAATGATATTTTTGTAAACATTGAAAGGTAGGGGCAAAAATTATGGACTTATCCAACCCGTCGCAACAGAATGTCATTTATATGATCGAGCAAATTAAAGAAAAACTTCGTATGGTAAATGTTGATGCTATGCAGTCTTCTGCATTTGATGAAGAAAAATACGAAGATCTACAATATTTATACGAAATGGTTATGAAACGCGATTCATTTAGCCCAAGTGAAATGAATGCCATCGTAGCTGAACTAGGCGCCCTTCGTAAATAACATCAATTGCATAGTGTGAAAAAGAAGCTCATCGATTAATTCGACAAGCTTCTTTTTTTATTCCCTATTCCCCAGGAAATATTAATTATTTATTTAATTCGACAGCAATTTTTGCACCTACACGGGCATTATGTTTAACAAGGGCAATATTGGCATCCAGTGATTTACCTTCTGTCAGCTCTTTCACTTTACCTAATAAGAATGGCGTTACATTTTTGCCTGCGATGCCTTGTTCTTTCGCTTCATTTAATGCATTGTCAATAATTCCGTCAATAACACTTGATTCCATAGCATCTTCTACTGGGATCGGATTAGCGATCAATGCACCGCCACGTAAACCTAAATCCCACTTAGCACGTAGAATTGCAGCAGTTTCTTCTGCAGAATCAACGCGGATATTTACATCGAATTCACTTTCACGTGCATAGAATGCAGGCAATTTATCTGTTCCGTAACCAATTACCGGTACACCTTTAGTTTCAAGGTATTCCAATGTTAAACCGATGTCTAAAATTGATTTGGCACCTGCACATACTACAGCCACATTTGTCATTGCCAGCTCTTCCAAGTCTGCAGAAATATCCATTGTAGTTTCAGCGCCACGGTGAACCCCACCAATACCGCCTGTTACGAATAGTTCAATACCAGCAAGCTCAGCACAGATCATTGTTGCCGCTACAGTAGTTGCACCGATTTTCTTTGTTGCAAGTAAATAGCCAATATCACGACGGCTTGTTTTTGCTACACCTTGAGCATTACCGAACATTTCTAATTCTTCATCAGATAAACCGATTTTAATTTTCCCATCGATTAATGCGATTGTTGCCGGTACTGCACCGCCATCACGAATAATTTGTTCTACTTCACGAGCTGTTTGTACATTTTGAGGATATGGCATACCGTGTGAAATAATTGTTGATTCCAACGCTACGATTGGTAAGCCTTTCTCTTTAGCTTCTAATACCTCTTGTGAATATGATAAATATTGTTTCATTATAAATTCCTCCATTCAATTAAGTTATCTTTTGTTAAATCTTCACGTACTGTTTTATCCGATTGCAATGTTTTCGATGCATTTACCAACCCGAGCTGGATTGCTTCTTCAAGCTCTTCATCGTTTAATACACCATGTAAAAATGCACTAACAAAAGCATCTCCGGCACCTGTAACATCTACTATATTTCTAGTTGCAATGGCTTTGTAGTGTACTATATTACCTTCGTTCCCCACCATTACTCCATGTTCGCCAAGAGTGAGCACAACATGCTCCGCTCCTTTTTGCAACAACATGTTAACAGCCTTTTCATATTGGCTATATGTTTCCAGCTTCACATTTAAATAGCTTTCCGCTTCATCTCGATTGCAAATAAAGTAACGGATACCGTGCAGATCCTGCGACATATTTTTCATCTTAGGTGAAGAAACAGGGATAACCGCCAATGCGATATTACGCTCTATTGCGAAATTCCTAATATATTCTACTGTTTCTAATGGGCTGTTCAAGTCAATGACAATACAGCTGGCATTTTGTAGTATCGCTTCGTGCTTTTTTAAAATACTCGGCAACAACTGATCATAAATCGCCATATTTGCCATCGATATTACCAGTTCACCCATATTATCAAGTACTGCTGTATAAGAACCTGTATTATAATCGTTTAATTTCTCTACTAAATCCACATTCATCATACTCTTACAATTTTGTTCAATAAATGCACTATCATGATCTTCACCCATTACGGTAATTAAGGAAACACGGTTGCCTAACCGCCCTAAGTTTTCAGCGATATTGCGGGCAACACCGCCTACCGATTCTGTAACAGAAGCAGGATTGGAAGTCCCTAATTGGACATTTTGCTCAATAGTGAATTTACGATCGATATTGGCACCACCAATTGCAATGATTTGATTTTTCTCTGGCAAAACATAGGCACGTCCTAAAATTTCCCCTCGTTTTATAAGCGATGAGATTATATTAGCAAGCGCTGGCCTGGACATTCCCAGTTGTTCTGCCATTTCCTGTTGTGATAAGTAGGGATTCTTCTTTATTAATTGGAAAATCAATTTTTCCTTTTCATTCAACTTTATCACCTCTAATCAAACATTTGTTTATAATTATAAACTTTTGTTTACCTAATGTCAAATTAATATTAAATTTTTCGTCTTGCGTAGTATGGAAGTACTTTCTTCTTTTATGAGCTGTGACATAATAAAAAAGCTGTTTGGAAAGTTTCCCTTCCAAACAGCTTTCTTGCTATTCTACTATTACATCGCCATTTTCTGCTATACGTGGCTGTACGAGCACTTCAACACGGCGGTTTTTGGCTCTGCCTTCTTGAGTATCATTCGTAGCTATCGGCTGGAATTCTCCGAAACCTTTTACACTGAAGTATTTGGAATCAAGTTGTTCATTTCCCGAAACGATTTCTTTCATGAAGTTTACTGCACGCATTACAGACAGATCCCAGTTGGAATCGAATTCAGGTGTCTTAATCGGTACATTATCTGTATGACCAGTAATGACAATATTACGCGGTGGATCAAACATTAATAATTGAGCAAGCTCGTCAGCAATTGTTGCATATTCCGCTTTCACATCTGCTCGTCCCATATCGAATAAAATACTGTCCCGGATGGTAATTAATAATCCCTCTTCTGTCATTTTCGTTTCAAACTGGTCTTCCAGCTCATTAATCGCAATAAACTCGTCCACACGGTTTTGCGTTTCATGTAGGCGTTGCTGATCTTCCATATATTTAGAGATACCTGTTGGTGTAGAGTTATCCGGTGTTTGTATGATAGATGAGTTGTCCATTACACCTGTGCCACCGGTAAAAATATTATTAAATACTGCAGACATTTGCTCCAATTTTTTCTCATCCACTGAGCTTGATGCAAAAAGTACAATAAATAATGCTAGTAATAGAGTTAATATATCTGCATAAGGTACTAACCAGGACTCGTCAATATGTTCCTCATGCTTTTTATGTCTTTTACGCTTCTTTGCCAAGGCCACCCGCCCCGCTTTCGGTAATTTGCTTACGTTCTTCCATTGTTAAATATGAAGCCAGCTTTTGCTCGATTACACGAGGTGCTTCACCTTCAAGTACGGATAAAATCCCTTCAATCATCATTAGCTTTTGCTTAACTTCTACAGCGGATTTACGTTTTAACTTGTTTGCAAAAGGATGCCATAATACGTACCCAGTAAAGATACCTAATAATGTCGCAACAAAGGCCGCTGAAATGGCGTGTCCTAATTTATCAATATCAGACATATCTTTTAATGCAGCAATAAGGCCTACTACAGCACCTAATACCCCAAGTGTCGGTGCATAAGTACCTGCTTGTGAAAAAATGCCTGCTCCACTTGCATGGCGGTCTTCCAGCGCTTCAACTTCCTCTGTTAAAACATCGCGAATATAGTCTGCGTTTTGTCCATCAATTGCTAATGTCAGTCCATTTTTTAAAAATGGATCTTCAATTTCAGCTGCTTTGCTTTCTAATGCCAATAGCCCTTCACGACGAGCTAAATCTGCCCATTGTGAAAACATTTTGATCAAGTCGATATCACTCGCGAGTTTTGTTTCTGAAAATAAAATTTTAAAAAGCTTTGGAATTCTTTTTAATTCCTTCATTGGGAAAGCGATTGTAACTGCAGCAATCGTACCAAAAATAATAATTAAAATAGCAGCAGGGTTTATTAACACTTCCGGTGTAACGCCCTTTAAAAACATCCCGAATAACAGGGCGATAAAGGCGATGATAACCCCAACAACTGATGAAATATCCATATGTAGTACCTCCAAATTACGATGTCTTTTCTTATTTCGGTATATTTAAATTTTTATTAACTTCCTTTACACTAGTTATAAGAAGATTTTTTTATTTTTGACACATTATTGTTCTTTTCTGAGCTGGAATATGAGTAATAATAGGTTAAGAATTAACTAATTTTTAAGATAATTATTGGAGGAATGAATCAATGAATTCAACGTTCGAAGCAAAGCTAACGAAATACGCAGAACTAGCAGTAAAAATCGGTGTCAATATTCAGCCAAATCAATATTTGTATATTGCAGCCTCTATCGAATCGGCACCATTTGTACAAGTAGTGACAAAAATCGCTTATGAAATTGGAGCCAAACAAGTATTTGTAGATTATACAGATGATCAAATTACACGTACTCGATATGAGTTGGCACCGGCGGATTCTTTCGATTTCTTCCCGCCTTGGAAAGTACAGGAACGTGAATGGCTTGCTGAAGAAGGTGCGGCATTTATGAGCATCGTATCCCAAAGCCCCGATTTACTGTCTGGCATTGATTCAAAACGTATTGCATCATTCCAAAAGGCTTCAGGCACTGCATTGAACAAATATCGTCAGTATGTTCAGTCAGATAAAATTAGCTGGACGGTCATTGCAGCTCCATCTAAACAGTGGGCTCGTAAAGTATTTCCTGATTTGCCGGAAGAAAAGCAAGTAGAGGCATTATGGGATGCCATCTTTAAAGCAACACGTGCGGATCTGGATAACCCGGTAGAAGCATGGGCACAGCATAATGACAACTTGCATGAAAAAGTTGATTACTTAAACAATAAAAACTATGCAAAATTACACTATACAGCTCCAGGGACGGACTTGACGATCGAGCTTCCTAAAAGACATTTATGGTGTGGGGCAGGCAGTATTAACGAAAAAGGCGAAGAGTTTATGGCAAATATGCCGACAGAAGAAGTTTTTACAGTACCACATAAAGATGGTGTAAACGGGTATGTATCTAGTACAAAACCATTAAGCTATGGTGGTAATATTATCGATAACTTTAAACTTACATTTGAAAACGGTCGTATTATTCAAGTAGAGGCAGCACAAGGCGAAGAAGTATTAAAAAATCTTGTTGCTACAGATGAGGGATCACATTATTTAGGAGAAGTGGCGCTTGTTCCATTCCATTCTCCAATTTCACAATCGAATATTTTGTTTTACAATACACTATTCGATGAAAATGCATCAAATCACTTGGCAATTGGCAGCGCCTACGCATTTTGTATCGAAGGCGGCAAGTCAATGTCGTCTGATGAGTTAAAAGCTCACGGTTTAAATGAGAGCATTACACATGTCGACTTCATGATTGGTTCTGAACTGATGAATATTGATGGTGTTACAGCTGATGGGCAAAGCGAACCAGTTTTCCGTAATGGGAACTGGGCATTTTAACCGCTGTTTCACTTCCGGCTTTACCGATAAATAAAATTTCAAGATGTCGCCATATTTACAGTTTTTTCTACATTAACTAACTAAATTACCCTACAATGTTCCAATTTAATAGGGTATAATTGGTTAATGATTGTTATTACTAAATAGAGAGGAGTTTTTATAATGTTTGATCACCATTATCCGTTCTTATCTGACTACTATACGTTAGTGTTAGGGTTTACGGTTATACTTCTTGTATTCTTATTTATGTTTATTATGTACTTACGTATTGGTTTACAATCACACGACTCTGTTATAGTAGATTCAAAGGCAAATACATTTGCGCCAAACGAAAAATCATTGGATGGTCACCATCATCATTAAATTTTTTTACAACCACTCTATTGAGTGGTTGTTTTTTTGATATTAATACATCACTTCTTCTTTATTTATTTTATTTTTAACTTTATTAGTGCGCATTTGTTTGAATTATCTAAAAAATATTTTAAAATAAAACAAGAATCGAAAGGGGTTTGAAGAACAATGTCTGCATTGCAAACGATTTTAGAATTTAACGAAAAATTCGTAGAAGAAAAACAATATGAACAATATGCCACAACGAAGTTTCCAGATAAGAAAATTGTAGTTTTATCTTGTATGGATACACGTTTAGTAGAATTACTACCTAAAGCTATGAACTTGCGCAATGGGGATGTCAAAGTTGTAAAAAGTGCAGGGGCAATCGTAAATCACCCATTCGGCGGGATTATGCGCAGTTTACTTGTAGCCGTTTATGAATTACAGGCAGATGAAGTATATATTATCGGCCACTATGACTGTGGAATGAGTGCAGTTGATCCGAACGTAATGATCGGCCATATGCTTGAACGCGGGGTTAAACAGGAAACGATTGATGTCATCAATTATGCCCGTTTTGATTTAAAAGAATGGTTACGCGGTTTTGGGGATGTTAAAACAAGTGTATTAAAAAGTGTGGACTTAGTCAGAACACATCCATTAATGCCAAAAGGCGTTCCAGTACATGGTCTTATCATCGATCCTGCAACAGGAAAACTTGATTTAGTAACAGACGGCACAGTTGAACAAAAATAAGTAATAAGTAATTAGCGACAGCGCTCAATATAATGAGCACTGCCGCTATTTTTTATAATGTGGCCCCTTTATATTCCCGCTGTAAAATGGCGTACATATAATGATCCACCCATTTTCCGTTTATATACAATAGCTCTCGTAATAACCCTTCTCTTGTAAAGCCCGACTTTTCCAATACACGAATAGAAGCAGAATTTTGCGGGGCGACATATGCCTCAATCCGGTGAATATTTAAAGTAATAAAAGCGAATTCCATTATTAGACGCACTGCTTCAGTGACAATTCCTCTACCTGTAAACTTCTCATCCATCGAATAGCCGATAAAACCGCTTGAATAAGGTAAACGTTTAATTGAATAGAGTGAAATATGCCCGATTAACTGACCTGTTGCATTATAAAAAATGCCGAATGAAAATTCCCTGTTTGACTGCAGCAAATGTATGCTTTCTAAAATTTTATTGTACTGTACTTGTTCTGTATAAAATTCATCGTGATGTAATGGCTCAAATTCGGACCAATACATTTTATTGTCATTTAATAATTTTGCCAATCCTTTCGCATCCGACGGGGTAAACGTACGAAGCGAACATTGTTGCCCAATAAGTTGAACCATTGGACCCTCCTTCTTGTGAAATAGCTTGAATAAGCTTTTCATTGAACCACCTACATTTCATTTCAAAGCTTGCTACCGTTTTTTCAACTTTTTCTTTTTTGATTTTACAGGCTTTGGTATTATATCTATAAATTCCGATTTTTCTTTATGTGCAGTTGTTTTATTACCGCTTTCGAAAATGTTCGTTAGCTTTAATCCGCGCTTTTTAACTTCTTTTTCTATATGGGTAACTACTTCTTTAAGTACTTGAACACGTGCATAATTTTTGTCGTTCCCCGGAATTAAGTGCCAAGGAGCGTCTTCCGAATCAGTTTTTTCAAACATTTCATCGGCTGCCTCACAATATAAATTAAATTTATCACGGTTCCGCCAATCTTCAGCCGTCAATTTCCATGATTTATATGGATCGGCTGCTCTTTCATTAAAACGTTTAAGCTGTTCATCCGAATCGATATGAATCCAAAATTTAATCATTATATAATCTTCATCTGTCAATTGCTTCTCAAAACTATTTATTTCTTCATAAGCACGCTTCCATTCTGCTTCTTCAGCAAAACCCTCTATACGCTCCACCAGCACCCGACCATACCAAGAGCGATCAAAAATCGCAATCTGGCCATGCTGCGGCAACTTTCTCCAAAAGCGTTGCATATAATGATAGCGCATCTCATGGGGCTGTGGGGCAGAAATTGGCCATACCATTAACCCACGCGGATCGATACGCTCTGTTAAACGCTTAATCGCTCCCCCTTTTCCTGCTGCATCCATTCCTTCAAATGCAATAATAAGGCCAATTTTATTATTAAATAAAAATTGCTGGGCATTTAGCATTTCATATTGCAAAGCTTTCAATTGCTTCTTATAGATTTCCTTCTCCAGTTTTTGCGATAAATCCACATCTTGTAGCTTTTTCAAATAGTGCTGCCTCCCCTATTCCATTTATTATGTATATTTTACTCGAAAGTGTATGGAATTGGTAATTGTTGCGGTTATTTATTTGAATCATTTGATTATTTTATGTTGGCATCCTGTTTTAATAGAACAAAAAAACGCGGGCGCACTTATATATGCACCCACGGTTATAATTTAGTCTTCCAATGTTGTTAAAATAATTGGTTTATCTTTCGTTACAATAATCGAGTGTTCGATCTGTGCAACTAATGATTTATCCGGTGTAATAAATGTCCAGCCGTCACCTGATTCTACGATGTGCTCAGCCTTCGCCGAAATGAACGGCTCTACCGCCAACACCATGCCTTCTTTCATGATTGTCGTATCCCAAGCATCGTAATAGTTCAATACATGGTTTGGTTCTTCGTGTAATGATTTACCTAAGCCGTGTCCTGTTAAGTTCATAATTACCGTCAACCCGTGATCACGTGCTTCACGCTCTACAGCTTTACCGATCTGATTTAATTTCGAACCTGCTTTAACCTTTGTCATCGCACGGTCAAATGCTGATTTTGCTACAGAGCAAAGTTTTTCTTTATCTTCATAACCTTCACCAACAACAAAAGAAATACCTGTATCTGCAAAGTATCCGTTTAAAGAGCCCGAAACATCAATGTTAACGATATCGCCGTCCTGAATAACCTTGTTCCCTGGAATGCCATGTGCAACTTCGTGATTTACTGAAATGCATGTATATCCCGGAAAATCGTATTCGCCTTTAGGACCAGAAACCGCGCCTGCTTCCGCAAACATACGGCCTGCAATTTCATCTAATTCTTTCGTTGTCACGCCAGGTACTGTCGCAGCTTTCATTGCCTCGCGAATTTCAGCACAAATGCGTCCAATTTTTTTAAACGCTTCTATTTCTTCTTGTGTAGTAACAATCATGTGTAACTTCCTTCCTCTTAAACAATGTCTACCCTTAACTATAGCATACTTAATATCGGTTGTAATTGTTCAAGGATTTTAAAATTATTTGGATTTATGATTAAATTAATACGACATTGTACAATAGAAATTAGAAAAAGCTTGCAACGGGAAAATAATCCCTTGCTGCAAGCTTTGAGTTTTCAATTCATTATGGTGTTTGTGCTTTTTGGAGTAAACGGGGTGCAGATGTGAATAATATAACTGCAATAACCGCTGTAATTATTGTAGCAGGTACCATATAAGTACTGTTATAAATTATTGAGTAGATCCACACATTATCATCGCCTGCGTACTCTTTAAAGAACACGACACCTGCGAGCAAGTGCGAAACAAATCTTAAAGCTCCGCCTATTAGAGCTCCTATAACGATATAAATTGCCATTTTTACTTTATTGAGTGATTGTGTTGCCTGTAATAATGGCTTTCTTACAATTGCCGCTAATCCTACTACTGTAAAGGCAAGACCGTAATCTAAAATCGCCTGAAGCCAGTGTACTATGTAAGCGCCGAACATCATTTGCATAACGCCGATCAGTAAGCCTGTTGCAAGTCCTGCTGTTAGTCCCCAACGAATGGCCATTAACATAATCGGTACCATAACAAAGCTGATTGACCCGCCCTGTGCCCACATTTTAAAAGATACTTGGTCCAATACAAGTCCGATGGCAGCAAATATCGCTATCTCCA
The DNA here is from genome assembly GCF_038630735.1 of Solibacillus sp. FSL K6-1781. Taxonomy (GTDB): domain Bacteria; phylum Bacillota; class Bacilli; order Bacillales_A; family Planococcaceae; genus Solibacillus; species Solibacillus silvestris. Next base: position 3,594,685 of record NZ_CP152038.1, read on the forward strand.
CCATCATCAATAATTTTTTTCTGTCCATAACAATTCCCCTTTCTTTTCTCCGATGTAACAAAAGTGAAGAGGGATAGAATGGAACTTTTACTTCTTCTAGATATTTAGAAAAAGCAAAAAACGATAATCAGGACAAAAGCCTGACTATCGTTTGAACAGTCGGATTCTATCCACATCCCTACGCAAGTGCTAACTTACAGGTTCAAAGAGTCAGTGCAATCCCGTGCACAATCTCAGCCGACTTTCTCGGCACCCCTTGTGGTACATCTAAATTTTTATTGTTTGAACATGCTCATTGTAACGAATATTTCTACAACTTTCAACAGCTATTATTTTGAAACGTACTAGAATTACATATAATAGATACGAAGGAGTGATAAATGATGGATCAATCGAAAGGTTTAAGTGCACTAAGCTATTTGAGCTTTTATTTTGCACCGTTTATTTTACCGGTAATTATATTTATCGTTACGAAAGATGAAGCCGTTAAAGGCCATTCTAAAAAAGCTTTTATTTCTCAACTTATTCCAATACTGTTAGGGATTTTGTACATGATTTACTTTTTCACTTCCGTTCTTTCCTGGAATAATACTTTGACAGTGAGCGTGCAGGATTTCTTTATTAGTTCACATTTTATCGGATTTATTATTTTAGTCCTTATTACGTTTATTCTGGCGATTTGGAATCTAGTCCAAGCGATTAAAGTTTTACGTTAATGTTTATGATAGCTCCTTCTTTGGGTATATTTTTTATACGAAATGTATTCGTTAAGGAGTGTATATCATGAAATTAAATAAACTCATTAAAACCGCAATTAAATATGGACCGATCGTGTACCCGATCATTAAAAAAATGATGGATAAAAAATCTGCACCCCAACCAGCAACTACACGACGAACGCCAAAACGTTAACGCAGAAAAACACATTTCGCACTAAAACTCGTGTGAAATGTGTTTTTTGTTGTCTTTTATTTAATAATAATTTCTGTTTTACTATAGCCTTCTTTTAGCTTTTGGACTTGTAAAATGGCAGGCATTGCTGCTTTTAATTCAGCCACATGGGAGATGACGCCGATTAAGCGGCCTGTTTGCTGAAGATCGATCAAAATATCGATTGCCCGTCTTAACGCCTCCTCATCCAATGTACCGAAGCCTTCATCGATAAACATCGTATCGATATGCACACTTCCTTGAACACTTTGAATAACATCGGCCATTCCTAATGCTAATGAAAGTGAGGCATTGAATTTTTCACCGCCGGACAATGTTTTTACATCCCGCGTTTGTCCTGTATGGCTGTCATATACATCGATACTGAGCCCGCTTTGTGCATTTCCTTCTTTACGACCTGTCGATTTCAGGAAGTATTGACCATTTGATAAGACACGTAATCGTTCATTTGCCGCATGGGTTACTTTTTCCAAATAACCAATTTGCACAAATCGCTCAAATGAAATTTTCGAATCGTTTTGTCCACGGATTAAATTATAAACATGCTCCACCTGTATCAGTTTCGCTTTATAGCTTTCGATCTGCTGTGCGGATTGGTCAAGTTTTTCGAGAGTTTCCTCACATTGCTCCACATAGGACTGGGTTAATGTAATTTTAGAATACTGTGCCTCGATTTGCTCATTCAGCTCATGAATCTGTTGCTCACTTGCCGTTAAATCAGCCCGTTCTTTTCCTTCGAGCAAAGGTTCTTCCTCGGAAATTTGAACAGATAATGTATGAACATTTTGCTTGTAAGCTTCAACTTCATCCTGAATTTGCTGCTGAACATTTAATGGCAGTAACGCATTCTTATATGTTTCCAAGTCAAAACTTTCTTGCTGCAATGCTGTATCAAACGCTTTTTGCGCTGAAAGAGTCTCCTGCTGTTTTTCTGTTACAAGGTTTTGTGCATGTAGATGGTTCACTTCACAAGATTTTTCATCTAATTGGATTTTTTGCATTGCCTCCAGTGCACTTTGAATTGCACTTTTTAAATGGCGGTGTTTTTGCTGCTGGCTGGCCAATTCTTGTGTTACTTCATCCAATGTAGAAAACTGAGGCAATAATGACTGCTCACTTTGCTCAAGCTTCCCTTTTTCTTGTGCATATTGTTTATCGATATCGACTACATATTGCTGCCCTTTTTCAATACGGCCTTGCAGCACTTCTTTACTTTCAATAAGCTGTGCCATCGTTTTCTTTTCAGTGATGAGCTGTGCCTGCTGCTGCTTTTGCTTTGTCAATTGCTCAGTCAGTTCGGCCAATTGCTGTTCATAATAATGTAGTTGTGAAAGATCAACGTTCAGTAACTCTAGAGCATTTCTTTTCTGTTCCAATGCTGCCTTTTCAACATCCAATTTCGAATTGACCTGATAAAAGCTTTGCATAGCACGGTCGCCTTCTTGACGAAGATGTTCCAGTGCATTTTCATCAATGGTAAACGCTTCGCTATTATGAATGGCTGGATGCTCCGTGCTCCCACATACAGGACATGCTTCCCCATGATGTAATGAAGCCGCTAGAAACGCTGCCTGATTGCTGCGTATTTGCTGCTCCATATTTTGCAGCTTCTGTTGCGCTCCATCGGCAATTTGTTTCTTATCAGCAAGCTGTTTCACTAAAGTTTCTATATTCTTTTGTATTGCAGCCACTTCTTTTGCCATTTCAATTTTTCGTGTTAATACAGCATGTGCTTCATACGTTTCATGGTACGTCACTGTCGCATCTTCCAGCTCATTTATAATAGCCTGCTGCTGTTGATGTTTTTCTTTTAAAGAAGCTGCTTCCTTTTGGAGCTTATCAAATAATTGCTTTGCGTTTTTCTGGTTTTCTGCAAGCTTTGCCACCTTTTCCCGCTGCGTATTAATCGATTGATAGATCGGGACAAGCTGTTCAAGCTGTGAAATTGATTTCGTAAATTCATCTAACAGTGGCTCATGCTGCTTTTGCTCCTGATAGTAATTTGTCGCCTGCAGAAGTTGTACCTGTGCACGTTCATAGTCAGCCTTTGCTTTCTGTAAGGAAACTTCCGCTTGTTCAAGCTGCCGTTTTACCTTCTCATATTCACGTTCTAAAGGTTCTATTTGATTAGCCTTTTTTGCAAGTACAAGTTTCTGTTGTTCTGCTTGTATTTTATCCTTTTGCTGCAGCAATTCATCGAGCCGGGCTTTCCTGATTAAAAACTTTTCAATTCGCTCATTTAACAGCCTTTGCTCATTTAATGATTTAACTAACGTTTGTAAATGCGTTTTCGAGGCTGCATATTCCCCTTTTAATGCAGCACATTGCTCTTCATAAAATTGCTGTTCTGTTTCCAATGCCGTTTTTACTTGATACAGATTAATGACATCATTGTTCAGAGCTGTAAACAGTTCCGAGTCTCTGTGCGGGAGGCGGGACCGAATATCATGAATCGTATTATCCTGCTGCATCCTTGCTTGTTCATAATGCTTTTCAGCAATATTCTTTTTCTCTTTCAGCAGTTCCACCATTTTCGTAAAGCGTTCCGTTTTAAAAATTTTTCGGAAAATCTCTTCTTTATGCTTTGATTCCGAAGTGAGGAGCTTTTGAAATTCTCCTTGTGGCAGCATGACGATTTGATTGAACTGGGACTGTGTTAAGCCGATCAGTTCTTCAATTTTCGACTGAATGAGCTTCACTTGAAACTTCTCTACAGCGGGCACAATGACCCCATCCGTAATTTCAAAAAACTCGCGTTTTGCACTTGCCCCGTCATGACCAAATTTCCGCCAAATACGGTAAAGGCGACCGCGTACTTCAAATTCCAGTTCGACTTCCGTATCAACTGTTTCATCCGCAAAATCACTGCGCAAAAACAGTGACTTTTCCCGATCCTCACCACTTCCAGAATCATAAAGCGCAAACGTAATCGCATCAAAAATAGTCGTTTTTCCCGCGCCCGTTGCACCGGAAACGACAAAAATTCCATGTTCATGGAGTTTTGTAAAATCAATGACTTCTTTTTGATGATATGGTCCAAATGCTGTCATCGATAATTTTATTGGCTTCATCGTTACAGCACCTCCTGTTTTTCACGTTCATTTTCGATTAGCTGCTCTAAAACATCTGTATAAATCTCTTTTATTTCATCACTTAAAGGCTTACCTGTCATTTCCGTATAAAATAGCTCAAACAGTTCCGAATCATTCATCTGAACACGGTTCATTGTTGTCGCATGCTGTTCAAGCTGTTCATACACAACCGTTCGTTCAATATGCAAAGCATTTGGATAAACAGTGCGGACAAGTTCGGCAGCACCTTTTACATAATGTTCATCCTGTAATTTTACAAATACATAATCGTCGTTTACTTTATGCTGCAATATATCCTCAAGCATTCCCGTCACGACACGCATATCCCGTACTGGGGTAAGCATTCTTTTTTCAATCGTCACTGACCCGTCTTCATTTAAATCAACAATCAAAAATCCCTTTTTATGTGTCACTTCAGATTCTGAATACTTAAGTGGTGATCCTGCATATTGGATTTTCTCGTTTGCGACAAAGTGGGCCTGGTGTAAATGGCCTAACGCTGTATAACAGAATGGTTCAAACAACGCTGAACTGATACACTCCGTCCCGCCAATCGTCAACTTGCGTTCAGAGTCACTCGTATTCGGTTCCGGCATCCCGTCTTTTGTAATGAAAGCATGGCAGATAATGATATTACGTTTCGTACAGTCCATTGTCTGTTTAATCTGTTCAATGATTTTCGCCATCGCCGCTTCATGAGTTGTAACGGATTGATCGTCAAATACTGCCCGTACAATTGAAGGCTCCGCAAATGGAACTAAATAAAAATGAACTTCTCCGTATTCATCGTGCATTATGACCGGATCGATATTCTGTTCTAAATGGCCAACGATATGTAACCCGCTCGCCTTCATAAATTCACTGCCAAAATTTAAACGTGTAGCGCTATCATGATTTCCAGCAATTGCTAAAATCGGTGTTTTCTCATCGACTAAAATTTCCTTCAACGTTTTATTTAATAGTTGGATTGCATCTGTCGGTGGTACAGAACGATCGTACAAATCTCCGGCAATAATGATGACATCCGGCTTTTCTTTTCTGATTTCTTCGATAAACTGTTCAAGCACAAATTGCTGGTCTCTTGTCATCGATACACCTTGTACTATTTTTCCTAAATGCCAATCTGCTGTATGAAAAATTTTCATGAATACCGCCTCCTATCTTCTAACTATAAGTGTACATGAGGAAAAATAAAAAAACCACATCGTACGAATATTCGTTCGTACGATGTGGTCTCCTCCAATAAATATTGTCGGAATGCTTTTTATACTAAGATCGGGATTGGTCGATCAAGATTATGCATTGCTATAAATGGTACGTCTTCTACTGCTAACTTATTTTGTTGGATCCTCAGCATTTCTTCAAATGTTTTCGGATTTGGTGCTGGCATTGCATCGATTGGCAATATAAGTGCCTCATTACCACTATAGCTTTTCAGCATTTCATTAGCCATAATACGGTACCCAAGCTGGTTTGGATGCACATCCGCCACGTTCGGCAAATATGTTGAACGCTGCTGGTCAAATGTTTCATAAACATCTACAAATATATGGCCTGCCGCTTCTGTTTCCTGCTTTAATATCGCATTTAAAAGCTGCACCGCTTCTACTGCTCCGTCTACCTGTTCTTTATGAACACTTACATAAGGGAAATAATAGCCAAGTACATATACTGTCGCTTTCGGGGCCTTTTCGTTAATTATTGAAAGCAGCTCTCTCATCTGATTCCTTACTTCATTTAAAGCGAAATTGGCGTTAAGCTGACTAAAAGCGAGTGTTCCCTGTTGAGGGTTATGTGTAATGAGCGGCAGTAAATTATTCGCTCCGGCTGACAGTGTGATCAATGTTGCTTCACTTAGTAATGGTGCTGCCTTTTCGGACTGAACTGTTTCCATTACATTTCCAACACGGTATCCGGGGAAAGTAAGCTCTTTTGAAAAATGTGCGAGCTTATCATGTCGCTCTAGCTGCAAAGCAATGTAATCCGTATATCCTGCATCAATTTGACTGTAAGGTGTTTGCCCTGCTGCCAAAGAGTCGCCAAGTGCAATATAAACTTCTCGTTCATTGGCTAATGCTCCCGTTGGAAACAGGACAATACAAAAAATAAGAATCCCTATTATTTTTCGCATTTATTCACCCCACTTCTTTTGTTAGAATGCCCAATTACCTTTTCTGAAAATCGGTTCTGTTGTGCCATCTGCCAGAATCCCGTCAATATCCATTTCCGCATTGCCGATCATGAAATCCTCATGTGTAATCGACGTATTAATGCCCAGTGCTTCCAGTTGGCCCTTTTCAAGTTCCTTGCCACCTTCATAGCACGTCGGATATGCTTCTCCGATTGCTAAATGGTTAGAGGCATTTTCATCGAATAATGTGTTGTAATATAAAATATTAGATGAAGAAATAGGTGACTCATGCGGTACTAATGCAACTTCTCCCAAATATGAAGAACCTTCATCGGAAGCAACTAGCTGCTTTAATAAGTCCTGACCTACTTTTGCCTCAACATTAACGATTTTACCCTTTTCAAATGTCAGCTTAAAATCATCAATAATATTCCCTTTATAAACGAGCGGTTTCGTATTGGATACATAGCCGTTTACACCATATTTTGCAGGCAGCGTAAAGACTTCTTCTGTCGGCATATTCGCGATGAATGTCGTGCCATCAGGTGCTTCGCTGCTTCCGCTTTTCCACAAATGTTTTTCCGGTAGTTCAATCGTCAAGTCTGTACCAGGAGCCGTGTAGTGAAGCTTCGCATACTTTTTCTTGTTCAGCTGATCTGCACGTGCATGTAAGTTTTCAATATGAGTTTGCCAGTTTCCTACTGCATCCCCTTCACCAATACGTACTGTTTTGAAAATAGCATCCCATAGCGCAGGAACCTGCTCCTTTTCCGGTAAATCAGGGAATACTTTTGCCGCCCATTTCGGCGAAGGAACAGCAATAATTGACCAGGCGATATCATCATTCATAACAGCTTTACGGTAATTAACTAATGCCGTACCTGCTGCTTTTTGCTGTGCTCCGATCTTTTCTGAATCAATACCTGCCAGTAAATCAGGATTTTCCGCATCGATCCAAAGAAGTGCACCTTTACGTTCAATTAATTCTTCACGTTGTGCGACAACCCATTTCGGGAAATTAGCTGTTTCTTCCACCGTAACATTCTCATAATAAGCACGTTCAAAGCTGGCATCAGTTAAATTAACATGAACACGGCTTGCGCCTGCTTCATATGCTTTTTTAACGACAATACGTGTAAAGTCCAGCGTATCCGTAGATGTATTAATTAATAAATATTGTCCTTTTTGAATATTTACTCCGATTCGAACGGCTAAATCTGCAAATTGCTCTAACTTCTCTTGGAATGTCATGAATTATTTCTCCTTTTTCTTACTGAAAGTCATGCCTTTTTTATTGGACTTTGGTTGATACGGCTTTTTCTCTGATGCTTTGTTTGCTGCGGGTGCCGCTTTTGAAGTTACTGTCTTAGCATTTCCCTCGACAAGTTGCCCTTGTGTCCAAACTTTTTGAACACCTTTTAAGGAAAGATCACGCAACCATTTTTTGAATGTCTTTTCGTCCTTGTAAGATAGTAATGTCAATACTTCTCCGTCTGCACCGGCACGTCCAGTACGTCCTGAACGGTGTGTATACTGCTCGATTGTACGAGGTACATCAACATGAATAACATGTGTTAAACCTGAAATATCTAAACCTCGTGCTGCAATATCTGTCGCAATTAAAATGCGCGCTTCCCCTTTTCGGAACGCGTCCAACGCTTTTTTACGCTCATCTTTTTTCATGTCCGAGTGAAGTGCTACAATCGGTGCATCACGGTATTCCAGCTTGTTCTGTTTCATTAGTACTTGGTCGATGTTATTAACAAATGCCAATCCGCGCAATCCTTCAATATTAGCTAAACGACGAAGCATATCTGTTTTGTCCCGCTCTTCTACTTTTACAAAAGAATGCACAACTTTACCGAACTTCACCATATCTTCCGGTTTGATCTCGATGCTGATCGGTTCAAACATTAATCGTTCCGCTACAAGCTTGATCTCTTCTGTAATCGTAGCCGATACAACAACGACTTGACGACCGAATGCAGCATTTTCAATAAATGATTTTACGACAACACGGTACTCGCGGCTAAGCAGCTGATCGCATTCATCCAAAACAATCGTCTCGATTTCTTTGAGTTTTAATTTACCTTGGCGTGCCAATTCATTTAGACGTCCTGGTGTCCCGACTACAATCGTTGGCTTTTTCTTTAATTTTTCGATTTGGCGTGCCGAATTCGCTCCGCCAATTAGTTGCTGAACAGTGATGTCTGTCCCTGCTGTCCAGTCACGGATTACTTCAACAATCTGCATCGCAAGCTCTTGTGAAGGTGCAACGATTAATGCCTGAGTTTGTTTCTTGTTACCGTCTACTTTATTTAAAATCGGTAATGTGTAGGCTAGTGTTTTCCCTGAACCTGTCGGTGATTCCGCTACGATATCTTTTCCTTCAACCATCGCAGGAATCATTTCCTCTTGTATTTTCATTGTTGTTTCAAACGACCATTTATTTTGAAGTGTTTCGTTTAATAAGCTAATTGCTGACATATTGTTTTACCACCTTTTATTCGTTGGCTTTAGTGTACCATATTCCGTTATTAATGCGGAAATTTGGCGGGTTGTCAGTTAGTGTTTTCAGAGAAAAAGGGAGGTTATGTGTCAATTGAAAAATAGCGCGTGGAAGCTGGGGGATTTTCTAATAAATTCGGAAATCATCTAATATATTTAAATTTGTTCTAATAAAATGGCGATCTTCTAATATATCCTTCCGTTGTGCTAATATCGGTTCACTTTGTTCTAGTATCATCTTGCCTTTTTCTAATAAAGCTCGTACATTTTCTAATATCCCGTATCATTGTTCTAATAAAATTTAAACCGAGTGCTTTTCCACATGATCTAGACTAAAAAATCGTCCACGAACTTCAGGCATCAACCGAAGTTCTAATAACCTCACCATTTCTTCTAATAACATCTACATTTCTTCTAATAACTCTCTCCATTGTTCTAATAAAAACGCCTACAACAAAAAAAGGCATGCCGGAAATTACCTTCCAGCACGCCTTGCCTCTACACTCTCTCAATAATTAAAGCAATTCCTTGGCCGCCACCGATACATAGACTGGCAACCGCATACTTCCCGCTGCGTCGTTGCAGTTCGTATGCAGCGGATAAGATGATTCTTGTTCCACTTGCACCAACCGGATGACCAAGTGCGATTGCACCACCGTTTACATTCGTTTTCTCACGGTCCAGACCAAGTTCCTTTTCCACTGCAATATATTGAGCTGCAAAAGCTTCATTTATTTCAACTAAATCCATGTCTTCAATTGTTAAATTTGCACGCTCCAATGCTTGACGAATTGCCGGAGCCGGGCCGATTCCCATAATCGTTGGATCAACGCCTGCTATTCCCCATGATACAATGCGGGCTAACGGCTTTAACCCTTGTCCCTTTACAAAATCTTCGCTTGCGACAACGACAGATGCTGCCCCGTCGTTAATGCCGGAAGCATTTGCAGCTGTAACAGAGCCGTCTTTTTTAAATGCTGGACGTAATTTCGCCAAGCTTTCCAGTGTGCCGCCTTCTTTAATATGTTCATCTTGATCTATTAAAATCTCGCCTTTTCTTGTAGCTACTGCAACAGGCACGATCTCTTTTGCAAACGTACCGTTCTCGCGTGCTTTTGCCGCACGTTCGTTTGATAGAAGTGCAAAGGCATCTTGCTCCTCGCGGGAAATCGTATATTGTTCAGCAAGTTTCTCTGCCGTCAAGCCCATTCCTGAGCCCGTATACTGGTCAGTTAATGTCGCTTGAAGCATATCTGTAAACTGCAGGCTGCCAAGTTTGGAACCGCTGAAGCGTTGTTCGAAATTTGAGTATGGCGACTGTGACATATTTTCTGCTCCACCAGCTAGTACGACTTCCCCTTCACCTAGCTGAATCATCTGTGCAGCCGATACGACCGATTGCATACCGGATCCGCATAGACGATTTAATGTTAATGCCGGCACTTCCTTTGGCACGCCAGCATAAAGTCCGATATGACGGGCTAAATATGCTGAGTTTGCACCAGTTGTAATTACACCCCCGTAAATGACATGTTCGACTTGCTCAGGCTGTACGTTTGCACGCTTTAACGCTTCTACTGCTGTTTTTGTGCCAAGCTGTACTGCATCTGTTGTTGCTAAAGAACCTCCAAAAGCTGTAAATGCTGTACGTGCCCCGTCTACGATATATACATTTTTCATTATTCCATCCCCTTTGTCAGTACTATTTAATAATTTGCTTTGCGATAATCCCCTTCATGATTTCGGTAGTACCCGCGTAAATCGCCGCTACCGGAATATCACGATATCGTCTTGCGATTTCGTATTCCTCCATATAACCGTAGCCACCATGCAGCTGCAGACAATCTGCTACAACACGCTTTGCCATTTCACTGATCCACCATTTGGCCATCGATACTTCCTTTACGATATCTTGTCCTGCAATATGTTTGGCAATCAAACTATCGACATATGTACGGCCAAGGTCAATTTCAGTTGCCATTTCAGCTAACTTGAATTGAGTATTTTGGAAATCGGCAATGCGGCTGCCGAATGCTTTACGTTCTTTTACATAGTCAACCGTCAGTTTTAAACAGCATTCTGCCTCGATTTGTGTTTCCAGTGCGACAATCAGTCGTTCCTGCTGCAGTTTTTCCATTAAATAATAGAAGCCGCGGTTTTCTTCCCCTAAAAGGTTTTCTGCTGGTACACGAACATCCTCAAAAATCAGCTCCCCGGTATCTGCGCTATGCATGCCGATCTTATCTAGTTTTTTTCCGCGCTTAAAACCAGGTGTACCGCTTTCCACAATTAACAGACTAACTCCTTTATATGCCGGACTTGCCTGCGGGTCTGTTTTACAAACGACAACCACATAATCTGCATGAATCCCATTCGTAATAAAGGTTTTTTCTCCGTTTAAAATATAAAAATCCCCATCTTTTTTCGCTGTCGTTTGAATGCCTGCGAGGTCAGATCCTGCACCGGGTTCCGTCATAGCAATAGCCGAAATATACTCTCCTGTAACGCTCTTAGGTAGCCATTTTTCCTTTTGTGCAGCTGTCCCATATGCTTCAATATAAGGTGTCACAATATCGGAATGAAGCGATATCCCACTTGCTAACCCTGCACCAACACGCTCTAGTTCCTCCGTTAATATAGCAGAATAGCCAAAATCGAGCGCAAGCCCCCCATATTCTTCACTGACCATTGGACATAAAAAGCCATTCTCCCCGAGCTTCAGCCAAAAATCCCGTGGAATATCGCGATCTTTTTCCCATTGCTCGAAATAAGGATACGCCTCTTTATCCAGCATTTTTCGTAAAGCTTTTCTAAACATCTCATGCTCTTCTGTATAAATGCCCATTTCCCCGCCCCTTTGTTTTTTCTGAATATTAGTACACTTCAATATTAACAGGCACAAAAAATGGAAACAATGGTTTTATAAGAAATATTATTGCACTATACAGAAATTCAAGTGAAAAACAAAAAAAGAGTTGCCAGAATTATTCATGACAACTCTCGTTATTAACTATTGTTTAACAGTAAAATCGCTTTTCTCGTATGACCATCTACTTGTTCTAACGCATGGATTACCCGATCATAATTTTGATTTGTTTTTAGCATGACAATTGCAGGCTTAACAGCAAACTTTGTTTTATCAAGCATTTGTTCTGCTTCCACATATTCACAATCCGTCGCAGCGATGACAATTCTTTTAGCCCGCTCTATTAATTTTTTATTGCTGGCATGTACATCGACCATTAAGTTTTCATACACTTTGCCTAGCTGCACCATCGAAGCCGTACTGATCATATTTAAAATCATTTTATGTGATGTAGCCGCTTTTAACCTTGTTGAACCTGTTAATATTTCGGGACCTACGACGACTTCAATCGCTTCTGCCGCATAGCGACTTACTTCGGAGTTAATATTGCTCGTCAAACTTACCGTAAAAGCCTCGACAGATTGCGCATATTGTAAAGCACCCATTACAAATGGCGTTGTACCGCTTGCCGTAATACCGATAACAGAATCGAATTTCGTTAAGCTTTTTTCCTTTAATTTGTTTTTTCCGTCTTCCAAACGGTCTTCAGCATTTTCCACTGCCTGGAAAAAGGCTTCCTTTCCGCCTGCCATGACCGTTTGCACAAGTTCCGGATCGGTCATAAAAGTAGGGGGACATTCTGATGCATCAAGCATACCTAAACGACCACTAGTCCCCGCTCCGATATAAAAAAGGCGTCCACCGTTACTTATATTTTCAACCACTCTTTTAATTACTTTCTCAATAATAGGCAAAACTTGTTCGACACTTTTCACAACCTGCATATCTTCTTTATTCATTATTTGCAGTATGTCCGAGATAGGCATTACATCCAACTTCAATGTTTCGTCATTCCGCTTTTCAGTCGTTAATTGATCGTAATTCATGTTATCTCACCTTCCAATAGACGCCATGTTTGTTGAATCGTTTGTTTAACTGGATCACTTACTTCGATTTCACTTTCATGTAATGCTAATAAGTAAGCTCCAACTGTCCCCGAAATTGTTGGCTTCAAAGCAATCAAATCAGGAAATCGCGATGAAAAACGTAAGGTAAACGCTTCATAAAATGTATTATTCGAAAATAATCCGCCGTGTAATGCAACCGGCTTCGTCCGATCAATTCTTGAATAGGCACTTTCAATAAGTTGTAATAAAGCTTCTTGAACAGTGCTAACGATGGATTTCGCTATTAGATCTTCCTCAAAAGCGTTTAGCACAATCCTGCCCACAGAAGAAATAGCGGCCACGGAGTTCGTACTGCCGTAAACTTTTGTAATGAGCTGATCAGGTGACATTACATTAAAATGGGACAATATCTTTTCCTGAAATAACTTCAAAGGCATTTTGTTGTCATGCGCCTTTAAAACAGAACGAATGGCCAGCTTCCCTAAGTGATAGCCGCTTCCTTCGTCACCTAATAAATAACCCCAGCCTCCGACACGAAATGTTTTTTGCTGCTCATAACCGAATATAATTGCTCCGGTTCCAGCAATAAGTAAAGTACCTTCTCTGCCCCATGTTCCCGCTGCTAATGCGGCATGAATATCACTCTGCACTCTAAGTTTTTCCAGAACGGGTGATTGCTTAAATGCCTCATATATTTTCTGCTGCTCAGCTTGTCGATCTGCACCTGCCATTGCAGCAAATACTGTTTCAACATCCGATAATGTCGCACCTGTCTGTATGAACAACTGGTCGATCAAATTATTTATAAGTGTATACAACTGATCTATTGAAATCGCTGTTAAATTGCCGGAACTTCCCTTGGCAACTGCAAGTAAATGTCCGTTTTCATCACCGATTACAGCGGTTGTTTTCGTGCCACCACCATCTATACCAATCCATAATTTCCCTGCCATTTACTCACCTTATCTATTCATTTTCAAGTGCAACTAAGTTGTGCACAATTCTTCGAAACCTTTGAATTTCGCAACCACGTCCAAAATGAACGCGATTTGTTACCAAAATAATTGCTAATTGCTTCTCATCCGATACCCAAATTGAAGTGCCCGTAAAACCGGTATGCCCAAAACCGTCTCGCAAATATTGGCCGGAAAATGAAGGCGAAGAATACAACTGCCACCCTAAGCCACGCTGTTCCTCATGCTGCTCTGTAAAACTTTGCTTTGCTAATTGTTTAGTATGCTCGCGAAAAATAGAATCGTTATTTTTAATAAAAGATTGAGCAAACTTCGTCAAATCCTCAGCAGTCGAAAACAACCCTGCATGACCGCTAACTCCGCCAAAATGGAGAGCATTTTCATCATGCACTTCACCCCACTGATGTTTCTGTAAATAAGTACGAAATTCAGTTGCCGCAATTTTAGCCTGTAACTGGACAGGCGGATTAAATAGAGTATTGTGCATACAAAGCGGCCGGAAAATAGTTTTACTGGCATAGTCGGCCAATGAGATACCTGTAACCTTTTCGATCAGCTTCCCTAATAAAATATAGTTTACATCACTATAGATCACCTTCTGCTCTACACTTTTCCGTCCTGTTTCCTTTGCAATACGTTCTATAACATCTGCATAAGCTACCTCTTCTTTATAGAACTTGATTTCTGCCCGAAAGCCGCTTGTATGTGTTAATAAATGACGAATCCTAACTTCTTCATGCATTTCCTTCAATTCCGGAAAGTAGTAACTAATGGAATCATCTAAATCAATAACCCCCTGCTCAAGCAATAATAAAACCGAGCTTGCTGTTGCTACTACTTTCGTTAATGAAGCACAATCAAATATCGTCTGTTCCGACATCGGAATTTGCTGCTTTGTATGTGCCATCCCAAATGCTTTACAGTAAAGGACATCCTTTGCATTTGCCACAGACAATACTGCACCGGGCAGTTCTTTATTTTGGATTGCTGTTTCAATAAATTGTTCAACTCGTGAAAAAGCCATGATCTCCCTCCTATTTGATTGCACCTTCTGTCATACCTTTTACGATATGGCGTTGGAAGATCGAATAGAAAACAATTACCGGTATGACAGCAATACATAATCCCGCAAACAAGACACCCCATGCACTATCGTATTGTGCGTCTATTTTCAGTAAGTTCATCGCAACACCTAACGTATTTTTGCTTTCTGTCTGCAGTAAAATTAACGCCATGAAAAATTCATTCCAATAAGAAATGGCATTCAAAATCGTCACGGTCATAATTCCTGACTTTATAAGCGGTGTCACAATTTTAAACAGGATTCCATATGGACTCATACCATCGACGACCGCTGCTTCTTCAAGCTCTTTAGGAATATTGCCGATAAATCCAACAAGTATGAAAATTGTAAACGGTACATGCGAAATGGCATATACAAGCGATAATGCCCACAAGTTATCTAATAAATTAAACTTCATTAATAAGAAAAATAGAGGAATCCAACCTAAAACGGATGGAATCATCATTGAAGCCAAATAAACATTAATCAGCACTTCACCAAATTTTGAACGAACACGTTCCAGCGCATAAGCCGTAGGAATCGATAAAATGAGTGTTAAAAAAGAGCCAAGCACTGTTACAAAAAAACTGTTCAAAAATGCACGCCCGATATTATAGTCGTTCCATGCTCGTTCAAAATTTGTAAAACTAAAATCAGTCGGCATTGACCAAGGTGACGTGAAGATTTCTGCATTCGATTTAAACGCACCCATAAACATCCATATTAACGGGAAAATTACGATAAACGCCCATAGGATTAACGGGATACGTACTAAAATTTGTGAAACTACTTTCATCTCAATTCCCCCGTTAATATTCGACTTTTTCTTTTTTCAGAATAAATTGTGACACGAGAACGGTAATGAGCGACACGACCAAGATTAGAACACCAATCGCTGCACCATAGCCAAATTGAAAATCTTCAAAAGCGCGCTGGTATAAATATGTTCCCATTACTTCTGAAGCGCTTCCCGGTCCACCACCTGTCATTACTTGCACAAGGACAAACGAACCGTTCAGAGAAGTAATGATGATATAAAGAATGGATGTTTTTATTTGTGGCCAAACGAGTGGGACCGTAATATGCCAAAATTGTTGCCACTCGGATGCCCCATCAATATCTGCCGCTTCATATAAACTTTTCGGTACATTCGAGATACCACCCATAATAAGTAGCATAAATAATCCAATCCCTGCCCAGATTGCAGGAATGGCAATACTAGGAAGTACCCATGTTTTATCACCTAACCAAGGGCGGGCCCATTCAGTTAATCCAACCTGATTTAATAAGCTATTTACAATCCCCATATTCGGGTCATAAATGAATTGCCATAAAATCCCTATAACTACAACCGACATAATATTCGGAAAGAAAAATACAATCCGGTAAAATGGTGCTTCTTTAATCTTAAGCTGCGTCAATGCCACAGCAAAAAATAGAGCGAGCGTCATAATCCCAATAACTTTTACAAATACGAAGAAAAAGTCATTTATGATCGCCTTTTTAATAATGGAGTCATTCCATAGACGAATATAATTATCTAAGCCGATAAACGTTTTGTTTGCACTTGTTCCGGACCACTCAAAAAATGAGTAATACAATCCGCCCAACATCGGATAAACAGTAAAAATTAAAAAGAGCAGAAAAGTCGGCAGTAAACAAAATGCTAAAAACAAATATTTACTTTTGGAAGAAAAGGTCATTGTTCATTACTCCTTTCTCTACTGATTAAATAAGGTTGCTAAAAAGCTTTTAGCAACCTCATTTCCAGCAGTCACTTATTTGCAAAGTGACTCTCTCGTTATTTTCTTAGCTCTTCTGCTTTTTTCACCATCTTATCGACAAATTCTTCAGCAGTAATTTCACCAAGTAGGATATCAATAATTAACAATTTAATTTCATTTGTAATTTCAACCGCAATTTTTTGAAGTTCCGCATCTGGTGTGTAACGTTTATACGTATGAACAGCACCTGGATTGTTGATCATTTCATTAATATTCTTCAGGAAATCCTGAACATTTGTATTCGAAGATAAATCAACGTCCTTCATGTTCATAATCGCACCAGTTGATTCAGCAAATGCCTGCGCATATTCTTCCGTAAAGATGAATTCCAAAAATGCCTTTGCAGCTTCCGGATTTTGCGATTTTTCAGCAATTGCAATTGTACGAATATCCGGTACTAGTGCTAATGGCTTACCAGGATCATTCATCGGTGTTGGTGTGAAGCCGAATTCAAAACTGTCCGGCGTATCATTTTTCATTTCATTTGGTAACCAGAAACCTACTGGAATGTAGGCATTTTTATGCATTAAAAAGTTCATTTGTGATTGCGTATGATTGTAGGCAGCAAAACCGCTGTCAATTAGTCCTGCTTTAGCAATTTTTTCTACCTTTTTCAATACTTCAAGCGTTTCAGGTTTTTTCCAAGCCTCTACTACACCATTATTTAAGTCATTTAATAACTCTTCACCGCCTGCAGCAGCAAAAGCCGGATTCAATACGCCACGGTGGAAGTATTGTGTATGTTGGCCTGTCGTTACAAATGGTGCAATTTTCGTATCGGCTTTAATTTTTTCCATAGAGCTAATCCAGCTATCAAAATCTGTTGGTACTTCCCATCCGTTTTCTTCAAACCACTTCGCATCATACCAAGTTCCCCACGTATCGAATACTAATGGCAAACTATAGATTTTCCCGCCATCTACTTCTTCTGCCGGTGAGATAAAGCTATCTAATAATGCTGTACCATTTTCAAGTTTAATTCCTTTTACAAATTCACTAATATCCATTAACTGACCTTCAGCGATCATTTGTGTTTCACTAGCTCCTGCACCATCGATATAAACGACATCAGGTGGTGTTTCCGAAATCCAGCGTGTGTTCATCTCCGTATTAATATTCGGACCTGCATGTTCTACAATTTCTAAATCCGGATGCTGTTTTTGGAAGTCCCCTATAACTTGCTTCCACCATCCGTCACCATATCCTCCAACGAAATATTGAATTTCCAGTTTTCCTGATAACCCATCCCCTGTACTTTCTGTAGAAGTATTATCCGATGAAGTCGTTGATTGTTCTGTACTGCTGTTTCCTTCAGTGTCGCTGTTTGATTCCTCGTCATTCGAACACGCTACGAGCAGTAGCATTAAACTCATTAATGCTACTAAAAACCAAGTCTGCTTTCTCTCTTTGATAACAAACATACATTACACCCCTTCATTTTCATTATGTTAACTATATGAATATAGTCAGCACCAATATTAACGAGAAAAACCCTTAATTACCTCGAGTGTGCGATTTAACGCAACAATCGATTTATCATAGTTTAATGTTGCGATTCCTGTATATAAAATATCAATTAATGTCAGTTGGGCGATGCGTGATGCGGTTGCCGAGCTACGAATATCTGCTTCGTTAGAAACAACGTACAGAGCAGAATCTGCAAAGCTTTGTATTGTATTTCGCTTGTTTTGTGTCATTGTAATAATCGTTGCTTGATTCTCTTTTGCAACGGTAAGTGCATTAATAACTTCCTTCGTTTCACCTGAGTACGAGATCGCGAATACAACATCTTCGCTCGTTGCATGTGCTGCTGCAATCAGCTGCCCATGACTATCGAAAATTGTTTCACAGTTTTTATTAATCCGTTTCAATTTATGTTCAAAATCTTGCGCAACGATTGCTGAGGCCCCGATGCCGATAAAGATAATCTTTCTTGCATTATTAATTTGGTGAATAATTTTCTCCAATTCCCTTTCGCCATTAATCATTAGCGTTCGTTGGATTGCATCGATATTGTGCATTTCAATGGTCTGTATCATTTGCAATATGGTCGAATCTTTTTCCAGTTCAAAATTGTGGTTGTTTTGAATTTCCAGAGTAGGTGCTGTAGCAATACTTAGTTTTAAATCTTTGAATCCGGAAAAGTTCAATGCCCTGCACATTCTCACTATTGTTGCTTCACTTGTTTTAGCCTTTTCTGCCAGCACTGCAATCGGCATGCGAATAACATCCTCTAAGTGACTTAAAATATATAAAGCTACATTTCTTTCTGCAGGTTTCAGCAATTCTATCCCCGAACGTATTCTTTCAATACTATTTTCCAAATTCATTACCTACTCTCAAACAAAATGTTGTAAAACTTCCTTTTTAATGTAAAATATATGAAATTTAACTTCATAATAAAACCTATATTGCTAGTCGTCAAGAATTTATTTTAAATTTTCTGAAAATAAAAGGAAATAAATGTTTTATTTTATCGATAAATTGACTATTGCTATACTATTGTAGAAATTCAATTATACGGTGGTGATTATTAATGAAGTATGCAATTTTAAGTGACTTACATTCGCATTATAAAAATACTAAAAAGGTGTTAAATCATATACAGCAAGTAGCACCCAATGCTGAGATTATTGGCTTAGGGGATTTATTCGAGTGTAAAATCGGCAAGAAAAAGGCGAAAATGATTCGTCATGCAAAGCTAAAAGATGCGGCAATTATTGATGATAAGTTTATGAGCCTCTTAACATTCCCTTCTATCATCGGCAACCAGGAAGAACGGATTGCTCTTGTAACAGGGGATAATCGTTTTCTCCAATATAAAAATGCGCTTGTAATTGAACATGCAACTTTAATTCACGGGCACCAAATAGAGTGGGATAAGACATTCAATCCTACCTTCCCTAACATCCAAACGCCGCTGCTGTTTTTTGGACATAGTCATGAAGCAGCCATCTATAAGGATGGGCAACGACAATCTGTCCCTTACGATATCCCTCTGGCTGTTGGAAAAAAACAATACCAGATTAATGTCGGTCCTGTCGTAGATAATAAAGAATGGTGCCTATATGACAGTGAGGAAATGACGGTCACTTTTATGCAGGCGCAATAGGAAAAGGCTGCCCTGAAGTAAATTCAGGACAGCCTTTTAATCTATTTATATAGCCGATTACAAAACATCCGGCAGTTCGGAATCCATGCCAAACTTTTGGCGGAAACCGCATTTTTTGCAAAGTTCTTCAATTGCTTCACGACGAGAAAAACCATCTACCAAGTTTTGTGCACGGTCGGTAGTAATAATTTCGCCGAATTTTTGATCGTGGACATTCCCTAGATTAATGACACCCTCGCCATCCAAACAACAAGGAACAACAGAACCATCTACTAAAATAGCTGCATGTGTACGCAATGCATGACAGAACCCTTTTCCTTCATCCGCTTTTTCAAGTAGACTCGGCCAGCGGAACTCATGATCCTGGTTTAAATAGATGTTTTTTGCAATTTTTACTCCTGAGCCCATTTCTACCCGCTCTTGAATTTCATAGTCCAGTTCATACTCTTTTTCGAGAATTTCAAGTGTTTCGCGGTTTCTACGGTTTGCCAGTTCGGAAACATTATTCCGCTGCAAATTCCATAGCCTGTAAGAAATAATGACATTATGTTTTCGTACATCCCGTACAAATTCCAAAATATCACTTAAGTACTTTTCGCGGTTTTCAGAGCCTTCATGTCCATCAAAACTATGAAGCGAAAAATTTATTTGTCTGAGTGCAGGCTTGCCTAAAAGCTTTTCACGGTTCTTTTTAATTAACGTCCCGTTTGTCGTAATATTGACTTTAAAGCCCTTTTCATGTGCAATATCAAGTAATTGCCCAATGCGCGGATGCAATAAAGGCTCCCCTTTTACATGTAGGTATATATATTTTGTATAGCCGCTAATTTCATCTAAAATATGAGCAAATTGCTCTACCTTTATTAATCCTTTTGCGCGCTCTGTAGGTGGACAAAAGCTGCATGCTAAATTACATACACTTGTAATTTCGATATACACTTTCTTAAAAGTTTTCAACGCTCGTTCACCATTCCTTTTTTGATCCTAAACAATACTTCTCATTGTAACAAATTTCTTATGTAAAAAGGAAGCTGTCTGTTTGGCTTAATACACAATGCAAATAAAAAACCGCCTAGAATATGAATGATATTCTAGGCAGTTCGTATTTTTATCCGCGGTAGCGAACGGATAGGCCTTTAAGGAATTTACGGGCAAAGTTGTCGCCGCATTCTTTGTAATTACGGTGACCCGGTTTACGCATAATGGCGCCAAGTTCGCCTTTTGATACGGCAATACCCCCGTCATCAAGCACATCCAGCATCTCTTCTGTCGTCAGCTGGCATGCAACTTTCAGCTTTTTCAGCATCATGTTGTTAACATGATCCGGCTTTTCCTGCACAGGCGCTGGCTGCCCTTCTTTTTTCGGCATCGGTCCACGCTTATACGTAATCAACCCATTGAAAAATGCTTCCAAATTTTTATGATTCACTTTCATTTGGTCATAATCAGCAGGTGCTTCCTCATCTTTTTCCAAAGACTTCGTTAAAATTTTCGGCATATCCTCCGGGGTAACTGTAACGCCACCTAACTTAAAAATTTCAATCATTTCTTTATTTTTCAAATCCAATGCATAACGCGTTCGGATGAGAATATCATTATTATCCATAATAACCTCCATACTTCTTTCGCTAGCAAATATTATATCAGAGGTTGGACTTGGAATGTTAGCGCGATCTCTTAAACGTTCCATATCTTTTAGCGTATTTTTTTATACCTTTCCACTCAGCAAAAACTAGTATTCACAATATTTCGAATCCAGAAACCCCACGCAAAATCAATAACACTAAATAGTAATTTTATGCTCTAAACAGAAAATTTACGTGATTTATAAAAAAATAGGTTTATAATTATCTGAAGATTTGATATAGTTATATTGCATTAATTTGCAAAAAATATCATGTTTTTACACAAAATGGGGGGTTTTAAGATGAAATTGAACAAGTTTCTAACACTTTTCATGGCACTTGTACTATCTGTAGTACTTGCGGCATGTGGTGGGGACGACAGTAAGGACAATGAAACATCGGAAGGTTCTACAGGTACTGAAACAAACAATGAAGGGTCTACAAGCACTTCATCAGAACCAAAAGAGCTTAACTTAGTATTTATGTCTGAACCACCGTCTTTACACCCGGGTTTAGCGTCTGATACTACATCAAGTACAGCAATCAACAACATTTTTGAAGGTTTAATGACAATGGAAAACGGCGTTCCGGTTGAAGCTGCCGCAGAGAGCTATGAAATTTCCGATGACTTATTAACTTATACATTTAAATTACGTGATTCAAAATGGTCTAACGGAGACCCTGTAACAGCAAACGACTTTGCTTTTGCTTGGAAATGGGCATTAACGCCAGAAAACGCTTCTGAATATGCTTCAATTTTATATCCAATCAAAGGCGCTGAAGCTTACCACTCAGGTACTGGCTCTGCCGATGATTTAGGTATTAAAGTTGTGGATGACAAAACGTTAGAAGTAACATTGGAAGTTCCAACACCATATTTCTTGGAATTAACTGCTTTCAAAACATTTTCACCAATTCACCAAGCTACTCAAGAAGCAAATGCTAACTGGTACACTGAAGCAGATTCAATCGTATCAAATGGTGCTTACACTTTAACGGAGTGGGTTCACAATGGTAACTTGGTATTCACTAAATCAGAAAATTACTGGGATAAAGAGAACGTGAAAATTGATACGGTAAACGTAGCAATCGTTGAATCTGAAGCTTCTCAAATGAACATGTATGATGCTGGGGAAATTGACTACTTAGGAACAAACTATGGTAAGATCTCTCTAGATGCAATCGATCGCTTAAAATCAGAAGGCACGCTTAAAGTAGCTGAATACTCAGGTGTTTACTGGTATAAGTTCAACACGACAGACAAAGTAATGAGTAACGTAAATATTCGTAAAGCATTAACTTTAGCAATAGATCGTGGAAGCTTAATTGCTAACATTACGAAAGCTGAAGAACAACCTGCATTGGGATATGTTCCGAACTCAGTAAATGGATTTGGCGATGATGAAGGTTATTTCAAAGATGCAGATTTTGAAGGTGCTAAAGAATATTTAGCAAAAGGTTTAGAAGAACTTGGTTTATCGGACCCTTCTGAATTAGAAGTTACTGTTTCACACAACACTTCTGAAGCTCATGCTTCAATTGCACAATTCATTCAACAAGGATGGACAAAAGAATTAGGTATTAAAGTAAAACTTGATAACTCTGAATGGCAAGTATATTTAGACAAACTTTCTAGCTTAGATTATCAAGTAGGTCGTTTAGGTTGGATTGCTGACTTCAATGATGCTTATACATTCCTGGAAATGTATAACTCTGCGGATAACGGAAACAACGATACTGGTTGGGAGAATGCTGAATACACTGCTTTATTAAAACAATCAGTTACTGAAACAGATCCAGACAAACGTACTCAAATCATGTTACAAGCAGAAGCAATTATGGCTGAAGAAGTTCCAGTTGCTCCAATCTACTACTATACTAACCCTTACATTGTAAAAGATTATGTAACAGGCATGGAGCCAGATGCATTAGGTAATATTTCACTTAAAAATGTTGATATTAATAAATAATTATTAACTTATCAACAAAATTACTGTGTAAGTTTTCCAAGTTAGGCTGCTCAAAATCCATGTGATTTAGGGCAGCCTTTCTATATATTTCAGAATATTCATTTCATTCTAACAAAAGGGGGGTCTGTTTAGTGCTTAACTACATTTTCAAGCGATTAATTTATATTTTGGTAGCATTATTTTTCATCATATCGGCAACGTTCTTTTTAATGAAGCTTGCACCAGGTAGCCCATTTGCCAGTGAGCGTGAGCTATTACCAGCAATCGAACAGCAACTTAATGCAAAATACGGACTTGATAATCCATGGTACATCCAATATAAAGATTATTTAATCTCATCCCTTACATTTGATTTTGGAGAATCCATGAAATATAAAGGACGTTCAGTAAACGACATGATTTCCGAAGGATTCCCTGTTTCATTAGTACTAGGTTTAGAAGCAATGCTCTTAGCAGTAGGTTTTGGAATTTTACTAGGTGTTATTTCAGCGCTATATCACAATCGATTTCCTGACTATGTGTCGACTGTCATCGCTGTTATAGGAATTTCTGTCCCTTCCTTTATTCTTGCAGCGATATTACAGCTCTATTTATCACTAAAATTGGGGTGGTTCCCTGTGACTGGATGGAAAGGCTTTAGCTACACAGTTTTACCTGCAGTCGCTATTGCCCTGACACATGTTGGATTTATTGCGAAGCTAACTCGATCCAGTATGCTGGAACAAAATAACAGTGAATATGTAAAGCTTGCACGTGCTAAAGGAATCGGAAAATGGACAATTGTATTTAAACACTCGCTTCGTAATGCGTTGTTGCCGGTTATCACCTATTTAGGACCTTTAACTGCAGGCGTACTGACAGGAAGTTTCATTATTGAACAAATTTTTGCCATACCGGGTATTGGCCGTCACTTCGTACAATCTATTACGAATCGTGATTATACGACGATTATGGGTGTAACTGTTTTCTATTCAATTATTTTACTCTTTGCGGTATTAATTGTAGACATTTTGTATCACTACATTGACCCTCGTATCAAATTGAAAGGAGCGAAAAAATAATGACTTTAGAAAATAAATTTAATGAACAAATCGCTCCGGAGCGTTTTGAAATTGTAGGCGCCCGTCCAAGTGATGCGGATTCTCTAAACAAAAAGCAAATTTCATTTTGGCAAGAGGTAATGTACCGGTTTTCACATAACAAGCTAGCAATTATAGGCTTGGTTATTTTATCGTTTATTACAATTATGGCTATCTTTGCACCGATGTTTTCCTCTTGGAGTTATGAAGAAAATACGGGTCTTTACAATACAGCCCCTTCAGCTGCCCACTGGTTCGGTACAGACGACCTTGCACGCGACTTATTCGTTCGTGTCTGGATTGGCGCAAGAATTTCGTTATTCATCGGTCTTGCCGCAGCTGTGATTGATTTAATTATTGGTGTTCTCTGGGGAAGTATTTCAGGATTGCTTGGTGGACGCGTTGACAATATTATGATGCGTATTGCTGATGTGTTAACAGCGATTCCTTATTTATTAGTTGTTATCATTTTACTAGTCGTTATGGAGAAAGGATTAATTCCTATGATTATTGCCCTATCCTTTACGGGATGGGTAAACATGGCACGTATCGTTCGTGCTGAGGTACTTTCAATTAAGAGTCGTGAATTTGTTTTAGCTTCTCGCACATTAGGCGCTGGTTCATGGCATTTAATTAAACGTCACCTAATCCCAAATGCAATGGGCGCCATTTTAGTAACAATGACATTAACTATTCCAGCTGCAATCTTTACAGAATCATTTTTAAGCTATATCGGTTTAGGGGTACAGCAGCCGCTTGCAAGTTGGGGCACAATGGCTTCAGAAGGAAATAAGGCAATCCAATCTGCACCTTGGCGATTAATGTTCCCTGCCCTCTTCATTTCGTTAACGATTTTCGCATTTAACGCTGTTGGAGATGGTCTTCGCGATGCTTTAGATCCGAAATTACGTAAGTAGAAAGGGGTGTATGAGATGAAGAAGAAAATTTTAGAAGTTAATGATTTACATATTCACTTCAAAACGTACGCCGGTATTGTCCAGGCTGTACGAGGCGTAAACTTTGAATTATACGAAGGCGAAACATTGGCTATCGTAGGTGAGTCGGGCTCAGGTAAAAGTGTTACGAGTAATGCTTTGATGAAGCTGATTCCTGAGCCACCCGGTATTTATGCCAATGGCGAAATAAAATTTAACGGTCGTGATCTGATTCCTCTTTCTGAAAAAGATATGTTATCTATCCGGGGCAATGAAGTGGCAATGATTTTCCAAGATCCGATGACTGCACTAAACCCAACAATGCGTATCGGCAAGCAAATCATGGAAGTTTTATTAAAGCATAAAAAAGTTTCCAGTAAAGGGGCTGCGAAAACGCGTTCCATTGAATTATTAAATCAGGTTGGTATACCTTTTCCCGAAAAACGGTTTGCTTCTTATCCACACGAGCTTTCGGGGGGGATGCGTCAGCGTGTTGTCATCGCAATTGCCCTTGCTGCAGATCCTAAGCTTCTAATTGCCGATGAACCAACAACAGCACTTGATGTAACGATTCAGGCGCAAATTTTAGAATTGATGAAGGACATTCAAAGAAGTTCGAATACTTCGATTATTTTCATCACTCATGATTTAGGGGTCGTGGCAAACGTGGCTGACCGTGTTGCCGTTATGTACGCCGGACAAATTGTTGAGTATGGCACAGTAGAGGACATTTTCTACAATCCTAAGCATCCTTATACTTGGGGGCTGCTAGGTTCAATGCCCGACTTAAACAACTCTACAGATGAGTTATTACGTGCAATACCTGGTTCGCCGCCAAACTTGATTAATCCACCTATCGGCTGTGCATTCGCCCCTCGTAATGAGCTGGCTTTAGCAATCGACTATGAGGAAGAGCCACCGATGTTCCAAGTTTCTGACACTCATTATGCAAAAACTTGGTTACTCCATCCGAACGCTCCAAAAATTTCACTTCCTGAGGCGGTTGCTCGCCGGATCGAAATGGCAAGAGGAGGCACAGCTAATGCGTAAAAAGATTTTAGAAGTAAAAGGATTAAAACAATATTTCGGTACTGCTAAAGAACCTATTAAAGCGGTTGACGGCATTAGCTTCGACGTTTATGAAGGCGAAACACTTGGACTAGTGGGTGAATCAGGCTGTGGTAAATCAACAACAGGACGTTCAATTATACGCCTGTATGATATTACAGAAGGTGAAATTTTATTTAACCAAAAAAACGTGAATTCTTATTCTTCACGAAAGGAATCGATGCAATTCAACCGCGACATGCAAATGATTTTTCAAGATCCCTACGCATCGTTAAACCCGCGGATGACAGCTGGTGAAATTATTGCGGAAGGCTATGATATCCACGGCCTTCACAAAAATAAAAAAGAGCGTCAAGAAAAAATTGGAGAGCTGTTAGAATCTGTTGGTTTAAACCGTGAGCATGCAAACCGTTATGCACATGAATTTTCAGGCGGTCAACGTCAACGTATTGGGATTGCCCGCGCATTAAGCTTGGATCCAAGCTTCATTATTGCGGATGAGCCAATTTCTGCTCTAGACGTATCTATTCAAGCTCAAGTCGTTAACTTATTAAAGCAGCTACAAAAAGAACGTGGTTTAACATATTTATTCATTGCCCATGATTTATCGATGGTGAAGTATATCTCGGATCGTATTGCTGTTATGTATCGCGGAAAAATTTTAGAGTTAGGTGATGCGGACGAGATTTACAACAATCCGATTCATCCTTATACAAAGTCTTTACTTTCTGCCGTACCTCAACCAAACCCTGAGTATGAGCGTAAACGTGTTCGTATACCATACAAGCATGAAGAAACACCAGAAAATGCGGAGACTTTAGAAGCACGTCCAGGGCATTTTGTATTTGCCACAAAACAGCAACTTGCCAGCTGGTTATAAATAGAGAGCCGAGTATCCAAATTGAGTACTCGGCTTTTTTCATTATAATGGTCCTGTTTCTCTACCATTTTCTCACTCCTTCATTGCAAAGGATTGGAAAATGACCCTTATATTTTTCATGAAAAATAGACTCGACAAAATCGAGGCTATCATTTTATATCGTTTGTTTTGGTCTTAATGTATGCTTCAGTACTTTACCGGAAGCATTACGTGGCAGTTGATCGATAAAGTCAACTTCCAATGGAACTTTATATTTTGCAAGCTGTGTCATGCAATAGTCCAGTACATCTTGTTCCATTAGTTGTTTGTCTTCCTTTAATACAACAAACGCCTTAGGAACTTCACCGTAAACTTCATGTGGGATCCCTACGACCGCGGCTTCCAGAATTTGAGGCATTTGGTACAGTACTTCTTCCACTTCAATTGGGTAAATATTTTCGCCTCCACGAATGATCAAATCCTTTTTGCGATCTACAATATATAAATAGTCTTCCTCATCAAAACGGCCTAAATCTCCTGTATACAGCCACCCATCCTGAATCGACTTGGCTGTTTCTTCCGGTGCGCGCAAATATCCCTTCATTACTTGGGGACCTCTCACGCAAATTTCACCGACTTCCCCTAGTGGCACAATTTCACCATTCGCATCGCGCAACTGAATATCCGTCCGTGCTAACGGTTTGCCTACTGAACCGATTTTAAACAGTGCCGCATCATCCAGCAATGAGCTGGCTGCGGGTGAATTTTCCGTTTGCCCATATAAGTTCTGTACTTTTACATTAGGGAATGTATCCTTTAGACGCTTCACAAGCTCATACGGCATTGGTGCAGCCCCATAGCAGAACAGGCGCAGTTCACTAAAATCATAGGACTGCAGCTCAGGTTTATTTAATAAAATGGTATACATTGCCGGTACCCCAAAGAAAATAGATGCCTTTGTTTCAACTAAATTTTTCAAAGTCTGGTCTGGTGAAAATGCCTCTTCAATAAGAACTGCACCCCCCTTATAAATTGTCGGCACTGCAAATACATGACTGCCTGCACAATGGAATAAAGGTGTACAAATAAACATGCGGTCCTCACTTGTCATATTCATTGAGTCAGACCAGATTTGCGCCGTCTCTAAAATGTTCCGGTGACTGAGCATAACCCCTTTTGGTTTTCCCGTCGTTCCGGATGTATACATAACAACTGACGTGTCCTCGAGCTCTAACTCCGGCATTGTTGGAGAATTACTTTGTTCATTTAAAATGTTTTTGATTTGTGATAGTGAAAGAATTTCCTGAAAACCATGTGTCGTGAGATCAATCGTCTCTTGCAGTTTTTCATCATAAATTAACACTTTTGCTTCTGAATGCTTAAATATAAAATCGACTTCAGGAGGAGCAAGTTTTGTATTCACAGGCATTACGGTTAAGCCTGCGAGCTGGACACCATAATAAACAGCCATAAATAAATGGGAGTTTAGGGCAAACTCTGCTACAATATCATTCTTTTGAAAACCTTTTTCAATTAGATAACCGGCAATTTTCCGGGAATTATCCAGAAGTTCATCGTATGTCCATACTTCATTTTCAAATTGAATAGCCGTTGCATTTGGTGTCTCCAGAGCTTGGTCAACTAATGCCTGTAAAACCGTCATTTAACATCCCCCTTAGTATATAAATATCTTAATATTCTAAATTTTAACAATTTATAGCTGCCTAATGCAATATTTTCATTTTTTATTTTTTTCAACTAATGAAAATTGAATTATTTATTAAGTGCCGCGAATGGTATACGTTTATTTTGGATAAGCTAGTTGTCAAATAAAGTTAATACATCCATTTTATTTGAACATAAAAACATTCAGAGTGGACAAATTAATGATGAAGATTTTAAAAGGAAAGCAATCAAGATCAAGCGCCTTTTTCTTCATTATTGCTAAATCAAAGAGGAGGAAAGCTAATGCCAACTTTAGAGGTGAAATGTACTGTATCAGATTGTTTTTTCCATGCAAAGGGAAATTTTTGTGGGGCAGAAAAAATAGAAATTGATATGGAAGGTATAACCAACAAAAAAGAACGGACGGAGTTTGCTTCTGATTTTGATTTGCAAGCCCCTAAACAAAAAGAAGCGAAGTCGTCCAGCGACACTTGCTGCAAAACGTTTATTTCTAAAAAAGATAAGCAGCACTAATTAATTTTGAAGAAGCTGTCTAGAAAGTATACACTTTCTAGGCAGCTTCCTTTTTCATAAAAATTTAATGCGAACCATTGCCACCTAATTGCCCACCAGGTACCTCACTGATTTTATAAGTACTGCTGTCGACTTCCAGATTTTCTGTTAATGGTCGAAGCGGCATTTCATCAGTGGTCTTTACTTCCTGTTCCTTGGCAAGTAAAGCAAGCGTGTCATTATAAGAAAGACCGGACGCTGCATTTAATCTCTTTACTTCATCAACATCTGTTCCTGCTTCTGTGAATTTTTTCTCGTTCATTCATCCACCTCCTCAATTACTAGGATGTGCGATGAACAATTGTTTATGTAATTACTCGCTCAAGTCGACATTGTTTCTGTAACAGATCCTTCTTTGTATAACATAATTCCAATTAAACCGACTAAAGAAAAAATAACTGGAATACTAAAGCCGTAAAAGTACCCATTTTGTAAATTTAACGAGCTTGCCTGAACATAGTCTAATATTGCACCTAAAAAAATCGGTAATAGGACGGCACTTAAAAAGCCTCCTGTATTGGCAAATCCCGATACAATGCCAGACTCTTTCATTGGGAATGACTGCCGTACAGCAGCAAATGTCAATGCACTTGCTCCATATCCGAAGCCGATGAGGAAGAAAAGAACAATAACTCCGATCAGGGACGGATATCCTTGAAATAAAAGAAACATAAACCAGCTTGCAAAAACAATCGTTTGCACTGCTATATAAGGTTTTTTAATCGATTCATACATACTTGCAACCCAGCTCATAAAAGGCGCACCAATAATTGCACCAACGAGCCCAACCATAATTAACTGACTCGCCTGTGACCGGCTCATTTCGTAAAGATCCATTCCGTACGGCACCGCCCACGAACTGATAAATCCAACATAGCCACCCACTACCCCAAAATGGCATAAAAATAATGCCCATGCTTGACGGCTGGAAAAGACTCTTTTTACGATGCCAGCTGTTTTTTCGCGTTGGACAGGCTCAGTTACTACAGGCGTAATTTGCGGGAAAGCCTTTTTTGCTTGTTTTATCAGGACAACATATAATAGTACTCCGCATATGCTTACAAGAAGTCCCAATGAGAAAAATGCCCCTCTCCATCCAAGGAGTCCAATCCATGCCGAAAATGGAACAGTCGCCAACAAGAACCCTAAACTGCCTGTCATACCGGCAAAACCAACTAAACGGACAAATTCCTTTTTATAAAACCACTGTCCTAATATGAGCATCATATTAACCCAAATGGTCGCATCCCCTATTCCGGTAAAAATTCGCGAAAGAAATAATACCGATTCATGCGTTCCTACACTGTAAAGAACCGTTCCCACTCCGGCAAGGACTGCTCCAAAAATAAGAAAAAAATTTGGTCCAAAGCGATCCGCCAAAATCCCCATTGGAATTTGCAGACTTGTATAAACAAAAAATTGAACACCTGTAATTAATCCGATTGTGGTGGCCGTGATATTAAAGTCATTCATTAATTGATCAGTAATCAATCCAGGCGCTGTCCGCTGACTAGCCATTAACAAATACGTAAGCAATACCGAAACAAATACTACCCATCTGTACTTACTGTTCTGTTTTTCCAATGATCACGACTCCCATAATGTTTTTCTTTACACATTGAATTGTTTAATTACGAGTTCCTTATCATCATCCATTTTATGAAAGAACTTTGCATGTTATCTTTTCAAGCCTTCACTTTCATAAAGTTATATACACTACATATAAATAACAGTATGCAGGGTATGATGCATATTGTTATTTAAGAAAAAATAAATGAAGGAAGTGAAACTATTCTTCAAATTGGTCCAATGCCTGTTAGTACTGTTCGATTAGATTGTGGACCGAATCAATTGGTATATTATCCTCATGTTTCTTACAAGTGGGATCATTTATGGGAAAACGAGATGAATGAGGCGATTAAGGAGCAAGTACAAAAGCAAATTGCACAGCAAGTTGGTGAAATGCCGACAACTGTAGAAGAAATGCTGGGGCTATACGAAATAAAAAACAATCAGCGGCAAGTGCTAAGTTTGAGTCTTTCCAATTATACGTATCATCAAAAGGCCGCGCATGGGATGACGACAATCCAATCACTGACATTTGATATTGAAAAAAAGAAGCTATGTACACTTAAAGATTTATTTAAACCGGGCAGCAACTATGTTAGAAGACTTTCTGCTCTTGTCGATATTCAAATACAGGAGCGGGACCTCCCGACATTAGGAGATTTTCGGGGTATAAGTCCAGATCAGGATTTTTATATTGCAGATAAAACACTCGTTATTTATTTTCAATTATATGAGATTACTCCATATGTCGTAGGTCTGCCAATGTTTCCGATTTCTGTTTTTGATTTGGCTGATATTATCGACGAATCCGGTCCGCTCGGCAGATTGGCAACTAACGGTTAAAGTTAAGTGAAATGTACTATATTTTCACATTCAAAATATAGTACATTTTTTTCAATTTAGTTAATGGTCATCAATATGCGGTGGCTGCACGGGATGGGCATCGTTAATAACGCGAATCGGTCGCATCATATCATGATCTTCATGCTCAAGAAAATGACAGTGCCACATATAATCCCCTGTATGTTCTTTCCAATGCATAATAATTTTCGTTACTTTTCCAATGTCCGCTTTTACAGTATCCTTCCAACCTCTTTCATAATCTCTCGGTTTTTCCGGCTCACCTGTAAACTCTAATTTCCCTTCCGAAACATATAGATCTACATTAAACGGTCTACGCTCCAATATTTTGAACTGTACTAAATGGAGATGGATTGGATGATGGACTGGTGTCGTATTTATAAAGTTCCAAATCTCTATACTATCTAACGAAGGCTTTTCTGTTGCGGGATCATGGTACATTTTATTATCCAGCATGAGCATAAGCCTGCCATAACGGTCTAGAGAAGATGTTAAAGGCAGATTACGAATGGTATGTGCATGATGCTCGTGTAAATCCATCGCTGGTTCCAACAATGTAGGTATTTGGCTTGTATCTTCTCGCCTTAGAGGTAAGTTCACAATGAATTTCATAATGACATTCGTATGTTCATCTGCAAACTCCTCATCATCATTCATCAGAAAAATTTCTCCATTCGCAAATTTACTAAAATCAATAATTACATCTATACGCTCAGCAGGATTTAATTCAGCTGTGATGATTTTCGTTGTTGCAGCTAAAAATCCGCCATCTGTTCCAATCTGGTTCATTTCTTCTTCATTGGAGAGACGTAGTTTGTAACTTCTACGGTTTGAGCCATTTAATATTCGGAAGCGATATTTTCTCGGCTCAACATTTAAATATGGCCATACCTTCCCATTTACAATAACTGTATTTCCAACATAGCCTAACGTAACAGTCGGATCCGGCAGTGGAAGCTGGTCAGGTACAGGTAGAGGAAATGGGGGATCAAGTTTCGTTGGATAAAAAATAGAACCATCTTCATTAAAGGAGCGATCCTGAATGAGCAATGGTATTTCGTAATCTCCCTTTGGCAGTTTTAATCGTTCCTCCAAAGAATCACGAAGCAAATAAAATCCTGCCAATCCTGCCACAACGTTTAATCTTGTAAGTGCCATCGCATGGTCGTGATACCACATAGTCGTACCCGGCTGATGGTTCGTATATGCATGCACTTCCTGTTTAAATAGTGGTCCTGTAGCAGCATAGTTTTTTGTATACCATGCCTCAGGGTGCCCGTCACTTGCAGAAGCGACATTCGCCCCATGTAAATGAACTACTGTTCGGACTTCTGCAGAATTGTTTACTCCATGCAGACTGTAATCTACCGGCAGAAAATGTTTATCGGGAAGTTTATTTAAATATTTCACATAAGTCGTAACATCTTTTTTTGCTTCAATTGTTGGACCAGGAACGATTCCATCATAGCCCCACACATCAGTATAAGGAAAGTCTTTATGAAATCGATGCCTTGCTTTAAGCATCTGGATTTCATAATAGGAATTAGGCGGATAGTTATTGTTTGGTTTAGATCTTGCAACTCGCGGTATAACCAGTTTATCTTCAAATTTTGATATTGTAGCAGGATCTGCTGGGTTCACCGGCTGATCATTAATTTTCAAATTGTCCCATCCTTCATTGTTTATTACTCTATTTTATTCTCTATATAATTAGGCGTTCCACATTATTTGAAATCCGACATTTATTCAAGTTTCCCGGACAGCAAACATACTGCAGCGAGTGGTTTGTTATATCCGTGCAACAGGTTAGATAATGAAAAGCGCTACAATCGTCGTTACGATTAGCCCGATTATTACCGGTACAAGATTTCTTCGTGCCAGTTCAAATGGGCTAACATTACAAATGGCCGCTGCAGGGATTAACGCCCATGGAACAAGTGTCCCACCGCCTACCCAAATAGCCGCAATTTGACCAAGAGCAGTCAATGTGGCCGTACCTTCTCCAATTGCCGTACCAAATAAATTTCCGAGTGAACCGACTAAAGAAATTCCGGAAAACCCTGATCCGTCCAGCCCTGTAATGGCTCCTACGCCCGTCAGTGTTACAACTGCAATTTCGGTTGTTAATGGTACGAGTGCCGCCAGTCCCATCCCAAGATCATTCACAATACCATGTGACGTTTCAGGCAGATGATTTCCGAGAATTGTAAGGAAACCTGCATCCCCTAAATAGAAAAACGCCGCAATCGGGATGACCGGTCCAAATACTTTAAAACCAAACTGAAACCCTTTAATAAAGTAGCTTGTCGTTTGGTCGAGCCCTTTCTTTTTAAAAGCAATAACACAAAGAATAAGCAGGATAAATACAGAAGTTCCTCCTACCAGTGCTGTTGCATCTCCCCCTTGAAGATCGAAAATAGCCATTGCAACAACATCCAGTACAAAAGCAACCGGAATGAGCAACGCAAAGAATTTTTTCTGAGTCATCGATAATAGATTTTCTGTTTGCTCCAGCTCTTGCTCCGTACTATTATCGTACGTTCCTACTAAAGGAATAGTGCCGCGCTTCATATCCCGTTTCAAAAAGTAAAATGCGACAACTGTCGTTACAACCCCCATCGTTATGACAAGCGGTATACTTGCCATCACGACATCCCCAACTGGAAGACCGGCAGCATCAGCCGTTAATTTTGGTGCACCTTGAATAATAAAATCACTGGATAACGCAATCCCGTGACCGAATAAGTTCATCGCCATAGCCCCACCTAATGCCGGCAGCCCCGCCCGTATTGCTACAGGCAATAAAACAGCTCCGAGCAGAGCTACTGCAGGAGATGGCCAGAAAAACCAGGAAATGATCATCATTAATATCCCGATTGTCCAAAATCCTAGTGTCGGGTTTTTTATGATTTTTGTAAAAGGTGCAATCATTACTTCGTTAATTCCCGTTTTAGTTAGTACCCGACTCATGGCGACGATAATTGAGATAATTAAAATAGTAGATAAAAGTTCGGTAATTGCATAAATAAAGCTATTAAATACACCGCCTATTGACGCTACAAAATCCCCTGTTGCGACGAGAGCAATAACAAAAATCCCCACAATACTGATCAATGTTGTATCCAGGCGCCTCACCATAAAGATAATGATCAGCATGATAAAAACAACATAGATCCAGTGGAGAGCTGTTATCTCAATTCCCATACTCCAACCTCTTTTCCTTTTTTACTTAGCATATGGAGAAAAAAGAAAGGTTGTGAGCGCCTAGTACCAATATATATATTTTAATCTTTCATGGTATTCGCCTAGATTCTATGAAACGGGACGCAATGTTAGTAAGGCATTTTTAAAAGTAACTTCATCGGGCAATTGTGTTTAATTAATGGTGGAAAAGAGACATATTGCATACATACGATAAAAATAGAGGTGTGTTTATGGCGATTTGTCCGTTGTGCAATGCATTAGAAAAAGTCAGCAAGGATTGTCCTTCTTGCAATAGTCCGCTGCAGGATGGAGGAAAGGTAGCCGATTATTCGGATCCATATGGACATTATAATGATGAAAATACCGTTAAGCTTGGGGATGGCTACCCTAATACCGCAAAAGATGGAATTTGTCCGCATTTACTTGTTTGCAAAGAGTGCAGCTTTGAGCAGGTCCTGTTTATACAGGAACAGTAAAAAACATGTCCGAAACAAAGTTTCGGACATGCCATAATCAAAATTATTAAATAAATATATCCAAAATTAATACTACGCAAAGGCCGACAATCGATGTCGTGAATAGTAAAAGACCCCATGTTTTAAATGTATCTTTAATCGATAAGTTAAAGTACTCTTTAAACAGCCAGAAAGATGCATCATTAACATGTGTAATTGTATTACTTCCCGCTGCTGTTGCCAAAACCATCAGGACTGGATTGACATCAAACGTATGGATTAACGGTCCTACAATACCTGCAGCTGTAATCGCCGACACAACCCCCGTACCTGTAGCAATACGGATAACCGCTGTAATCAGCCATGCCATAATTAACGGGTTAATGGATGTGTTTTGCATCACACCTGCAATAAGATCACCGATGCCTGTATCTAAAATGATCTGTTTAAATGCACCACCAGAACCGACGATAAAGATAATCATTGCAATACCTTCTATTGCACCCGAGAACGAATTCATTACTTCCTTCATCGTACGGCCAAGACGGATACCGAATACATAAATTGCGATCAGCACTGCCAGAATCATACTAATTTCAGCACTGCCTAAAAAGTTGATGAATTGACCGACTGCCGACTCTTTATCGAAAATCATATTGTAAATCGTAGCACCTGTAATAATAATTGCAGGTAATAATGGAATTAATAAACTAATTCCAAACCCTGGTGCCTTGTCCAGATCTACTTCTTCAGATTTCTTCAATAATGGAGGTATTGGCAAATCCAAATTCTTTAAAACCCGCGGAAGAATAATCCCCGCAGCAATAATCGCAGGTACAGCTACAACAATCCCCAGCAGATAGACCATACCCATATCCGCACCATATGCTTCTACAAGTGCAGTCGGACCTGGCTGTGGCGGGAATATACTATGCGCCATTGTAGCAGCTGCAACCATTGTAATTCCTAAACGCAAGTAAGGCATTTTCGCTTCAATTGCAATAGAAATAACTAATGGAGCCAAAATAATAAACGCCACTTCATAGAATACGGAAATACCGAAAATTGCACCGACAATTAAAATTGCCCATTCTACATTTTTTGCTCCGAATTTTTTAAGCAATGTCGAGGCAACTCGTTGTGCGGCTCCCGAATCGACCATTAACTTCCCGAGAACTGCACCCATCCCGATAATAATCGCTAAACTTCCAAGTGTGCTCCCAAAGCCTGTTTTAACAGATGTCACAACATCCGTTAATGATAAACCATTTAAAACCCCAACAAGAATTGCAACAATAAGTAAAGCTAATACACTATTTAATTTGACAACGATGTTTAAATATAATAATAAACCGACACCAAGTGCGACCCAGATGATCGGTAAATAGTCTACTATGAAATCCATGTTTTCCCCCTAGGTTAATAGCTGTACATCCAGTCTATCTATCAACACAGCTTATTGTATTAATGACTTTGACGCATATTAAGTTGGCCACCAAAGCGGATTGTTTTAGACATCTTTTGTTCCCCTTTGATTTGCTGTAATAACAACTCCACGGCTTTATTCGCCATTTTTGTTGTTGGCTGTGAAATGGTCGTAAGTTGGGGTGTAAACAAGTTTGCAAATGACACATCATCTATTCCAATAACAGCTAAATCTTTTGGAATGACAAGTTGATGCTCTTTTGCAAAGTTTAAGATTTCGACTAATACACGGTCACTGCCTGCGATAATCGCTTCCGGCCGCTGATCCAGTTCAAACATATTACGAAGAGATACTTTCATTTCTTCGACTTCGACACTATGTATATATTCATCCCGTACTTGTATGCCTCTACTCACTAAAGCTTTTTTATAACCTTCAATTCGCTCCAGCCGTGGTGTAATATTACGTGTTACCGGTGCGGTCAGTATGGCAATCCGGCTATGCCCGTTATCGGTCAATGCCTTTACCGCCACTTCTGCCGCCTGTTCATTTTCCAGTAAAATAGAGGGAATTCCTAAGCCCTCTATCGTACGGTCCATGAAAACAATCGGATATTTTTTCTTTTTCATTTGCTCATATAAATCCAAATTGTCGCCAGTAGGAAAGATTATCATCCCATCCACCTGTTTTGCCATGAGCATTTCAATATACTGCCGTTCTTTCTCAGGTTCGTCGTCAGCGTTACATACAATTGTATGAAAGCCGTGTTTATTAAAGTTCAATTCAATTGCGCGAATAATATGAGTGGAGAATGAATGTAGAATATTCGCGACAATAATCCCAACAGTGAAAGTAGATTTTTGCGACAAACTACGAGCAATAATATTTGGTCGGTAATTAAGCTCGCGAATGGAATATTCCACTTTTTTTCGGGTATGCTCACTCATATATTCATAGCGGCCATTCAAATATTGTGAAATAGTACTTTTAGAAACCCCCGCATGCTTTGCGACATCGGAAATCGTGACATTTTTCAAATATCACACCCCCGAATACGCGTTAAAGCCACCATCTACTGCAATTGTTGTACCCGTAATAAACGAAGAATAAGAAGAGTCCAGTAAAAATAGCAGAGCCCCTAATAATTGATCTGGCTCACCAAATTTTTTCATCGGTGTTGCTTCAATAATTTTTTTTGAACGTGCTGTATACTCTCCTTCTGCATCAACGAGCAGATCTTTATTTTGCTGGGTAATGAAAAATCCAGGTGCAATTGCATTTACTCGTAAGCCTGTTTCAGCAAAGTGAACAGCCATCCAGCTTGTAAAGTTATTTATCGCCGCTTTTGCTGCACTGTACGCAGGGATTTTCGTTAATGGTGTGTATGCGCTCATCGATGAAATGTTGATGATGGCTGGACTTTCTGCCTGTAAAAGTGCCTCTCCAAATACTTGGCATGCCAGGAATGTTCCTGTGAAATTTAAAGAGAATACATCGGAAAAGCCATTTTCCTGCAAGTCAAAAAATGAAAGACCAGTGGAATTCGCCTCATAATATTCTTTTTCGGTAATCGCATTCGGATGGTTTCCGCCTGCACCGTTAATTAAAAAATCAATACGTCCAAAATGCTCAAGAATTTGCTCTTTTGCTGCAAGTAAAGAATCTTTGTTAAGTACATCAGCAGTTATTGCCACAGCATTCCCCCCTGCTGCAACGATTTCCTCTTTAACTGCTTCGACCTTTGACTCAGTACGACCGATAATCGCCACCTTTACTTGCTGGCGTGCCAATTCCTGTGCCATCTTTGAGCATAGAACACCGCTGCCACCTGTAATTACTGCTACTTTATTTGCTAAATTTTCGTGTATTGGAATCATTATTTGCCTCCTGTTTGTTCGCTGTAAGCATCCCATAAACCATTTAAATACATAATACCGAGTGCACGATCATATAAACCGTAGCCAGGGCGACAAACTTCTCCCCATAAGTGACGGCCATGATCCGGACGTACATAGCCTGTATAATTTTGTTCATGCAATGTTTTAACGATCCCTTTAATATCAATTGAACCATCTGATGTAAAATGAGAAGTTTCTGCAAAGCTGCCATTTTCGTAGATTTTCACATTACGAATATGGGCAAACGGTGAACGATATGCATATTTTTCGGCAATTGCGACCATGTCATTATCCGGTGATGCACCCATCGATCCAGAGCAGAATGTAAAACTGTTTGCTAAAGAATCATTGATCTCGATTAATTTTTCATAGCTTGCTGCTCCTGTAATGATGCGCGGTAAGCCAAAAATTGAATACGGCGGATCGTCCGGATGGATTGCCATGCGTATTCCAACCTCTTCTGCAACAGGGATAATGGCATCTAAAAAGTAACGTAAGTTGTTCCATAGCTTTTGCTCATCCACTTCTTTATACGCTTCGAAAAGTTCCGCGATACGGGCCATCCGTTCAGGCTCCCAACCTGGCAAAGTTAAATCAGAAGCTTCACTAACCGTTTTTACAAGCTGCTGCGGATCAAGACTTTGTACTTTTTCTTTATCGAAGTAAAGTGCTGTCGACCCATCTTCAAGCGGGTGGAACATATCTGTACGTGTCCAGTCGAAAATCGGCATGAAATTATAACAAATTACTTTAACGCCTACTTCCGCCAAGTTCCGTATTGTCTGTTTATAATTTTCAATATATAAATCGCGATTACCAAGACCGAGCTTAATATCTTCATGAACGTTGACACTTTCAACAACATCAATATGGAAACCTTTTGACTGTATATACTCTGCTTCTTCTTTAATCTCTTCTTTCGTCCAAAGCTCGCCTGCTGCCTTTTGATGCAATGCCCAAACAATTCCTTTAACATTCGGAATCTGACGGATATGGTCGAGCGTTACTGTATCATTGTTTCTTCCGTACCAGCGAAATGTAATATTCACCTTTTACACCTCTCCTTGTTTTGCTGCTTCTACATATTTTCTGCTCGCTTCTACTACTGCTGCATGTCCGCCTGTTGCATAAGCTTTATTTAAATCACTGCCAATCCCTACTGCGATTGCTCCCGCATCAAGCCATTCACCGATATTGTCAGTATTTATGCCACCAGTCGGCATAATCTGTACATGCGGTAATGGACCTTTAACAGACTTAATGAACGATGGCTTAAAGTTATTTGCAGGGAATAATTTAATCACATCACAGCCATACTCAAGTGCCGATACCATTTCCTGAATCGTCATACAACCAGGGAAATACGGAATAGCGTAGCGATTGCATACTTTTGCTACTTCTTTGCTGAACTGTGGACCTACAACAAACTTTGCTCCATTCAAAATTGCATGACGAGCTGTTTCCGCATCAAGCACCGTCCCAGCACCTACTACTGCATCAGAATTGCGGAATGTTTCCAGTACTTGCTGCGTATTTGGCGTTGTATAAGTGAGCTCGATTAAATGAATGCCCCCTTCAATCGCTGCATTAGAAAGAGCGATTGCTTCTTCTGCTGAACTTCCTCGAATCACTGCTACTACTTTCGAACTTGTAATCGCTGCTAATGTTTCAGCCTTTACCATATGTTCATCTCCCTTTTATATGATTAACGTTCAATTGCTTTTTTATTGTTCATAAAGTCGAGCACTTCCTGTAGTTCCGGCAGTCCTTCATTATCACCTTTTACAGTCGTTACTAGCGCACCCACCGCATTCGCAAACGTAAGACTTTCTATTGGTGAATAATTGTGAAGAGCTGCATATATATAGCCTGCATCAAACCCGTCTCCGGCACCTACTGTATCAATTGGTGTGATCTTGAAAGCTTCCTTTTCATGCCACATATTTTCTGAATAAAGCTTTGCACCATTGGCTCCGTCTTTAATAACAAGTTGTCCGATTCCGTGCTGCTTTGCGAAAGCTTCCAGTGCTGGTTTGCTTACATCATGTTGAATAAGCTCCACTTCCTCCATCCCTGCCAGCAGAATGTCTACATAAGGGAAAATTTGCTCATATGCTTTACGAGCGTCTTCAATCGTCCATAGTTTTAGTCGAATATTCGGATCGAATGAAATTTTTATATTTTTTTCTTTCGCTTTTTTTAATACAGCTAGTACAATTTGCAGATTCTTTGGTGCGATTGCCAAAAATACACCTGTTAAATGGACAATCGACACGCCATTCAACAATTCGTCCGTAATATGCTCCGGCTCGATTGTTAATACCGGAGATTGATGACGGTAGTAAAACGTTTTTCCGGAACCGTCTTCGCGGATTTCTTTAAAATTCAGAGATGTCGGATACCCATCAACGAACTCAACTTCCGATACATCAATGCCTTCTCCGCGAGCAAACTTGTAAATGCCTTTACCGAATTCATCATTACCTAGGCGACTCATCCATTTCGACTGCAATCCAAGTCGGGCACAACCAATAGCAAAGTTTAGCTCTGCCCCACCCGCTTTCTTAGCAAAGCTTTGCACATAACGAAGCGGACCTGTTTCGGATGGGTTAAACGTAACTAATGCATCTCCTAATGTAAAAACAGTTGGATTTGTAGTCAAAATTATTCCTCCTTGAGAAAACTTTTAAGCTGAATATTTTACTAAACCGGTTTAGTAATTTGAATTATTCAAATCTTACATTGAAAGTGCTTTCATTTCAATAGTAAAATTTAGAATATTTTAAATGTAAAGTGTTTTTTGATAGTACTGAATGCTGTTATATAAGGACTCAATACGCTTTTTCAGGTCATAAATTTCTTTTTAATTTTTTTTGGTGATTAAACTTTTGGGTTAGTAATTCTTAATATCCAATTTTGTTTAATATTAATAAGCCCATTTTATTTTTAATATCATATACTGTTATGACATCAAATTTAAAAAATCATTATAAAAATACCAAAGCTACTAACTTCTAGCCGGAAATGTATTGAACGGTCTAAATGAATATAAGGAAGGAGAGAACGAATGATTGTAGACGGGGTTTTTTCAGGCGGCGGTATTAAAGGCTTTGCATATGTAGGTGCCATTCGGGCGCTCGAAGAAAAGGGCGTCAAGTTCGAACGTGTAGCCGGTACAAGTGCCGGAGCCATATTGGCAACTTTTATCGCTGCGGGATTTAATACAAAGGAACTTGAAGAAATTTTTGATGAACTAAATTTAAAGGTTTTACTCGATCCCCCGAAATTCATAATCGAGTTACCGTTTTTAAAATGGCTTAATTTATATAAAAGAATGGGTTTGTATCGTGGTAAATCCTTGGAAAACTGGTTTCTCGAAAAACTTGCGACAAAAGGCATCTACACATTCGGAGATTTACCAAAGGGCATTTTAAAACTAGTAGCCTCCGATTTAACAAACGGCAAGATTCTTGTTCTCCCGGATGATTTGCATCACTATAATATAGATCCCAAAAGTTTTCCGGTCTCCCGCGCTTTACGCATGAGTTGCGGTCTTCCATTCTTCTTTGAGCCTGTCTATTTAAAAAATGGGAGAAGGGAGTCTGTTATTGTAGATGGTGGTGTTTTAAGTAATTTCCCAATGTGGATTTATGATAATGGAAATAGAGAACGGCCCGTTCTTGGAATGAAGCTTAGCAGTTCAAGCGAGGATAAGAAGCCTCATGATATTAATAATGGAATTCAACTATTTGAAGCGTTATTTAGTACGATGCAAAATGCTCATGATAATCGGTATATTTCTCGAAGACACGAGAAGAATATTATCTTTATTCCGGTTGAAGAATATAGTGCAACCCAATTTGATTTAGATGAAGCGACAAAAAATAAATTAATGGGCATCGGAAAAGAGCGGACAATTCAATTTTTAAAAACCTGGTCTCCAGTTTGGTAAATTCCCCAATAAAAAACTGGATGCTTTCATAGTTATGATTCACCCAGTAATTGAAGTATCCACTTTTTCAAATCAACTAGTCGATCAGATTCAGGTAATTCACTTGCCCCAGTCACTATAATCGGAACAATCGAATCTACTTTATGAAGAGATCCATGTGCGCCGCCACCCGCATGGTCATGGCTATGCTTTTCAATAAACTCATAAGATGGTTTAGCATCCACGATAATAACACTCCCTTCCTGTGAATGAAGCGCTCCATGCAGCCTTGCAAGTGCATCTGGATAATCCTGATATACAATACGTTGTTCTTTCGTCATGTTTAAATCCAAAATTGAGGCATCTCCAGCAATTCGCCATGTTTGATTATATTCATCAATAAAGTTACCTTCTCTTGAAAATTCTAACTCTCCGTCACTTTGTGGGCTAACAACATAGTTTGTTTGTCCACTCTTCCATGCGATAAAGCCAATTCGCTCATCCTCTTTTAAAACATTTACAATTTCCGATAGCTCAACTTGGGGGTCAATTACGTAAATGTATGACATACGCTCGTTAACAGCGACGGCAAGTTGAGCATTCGGATTTTTCCTTTCCCAAAAAGTATAATCCTTCAATAACTGATTTAAATCAATTAATGACGTTTCTTTATCATCGGTTACAAACGATTGACCACTATCGCCCAATATAATCCAAGTTACTTCTTGTATAGCCTCTTCCCATGATGGAAAGCGATTTAGAATGTTTTGTACTGCTTGATCCGCTTTCTGTATTCCCTTTAAATCTTCAGGCCCGTGTTTGTGTATAGAAGCATCTGCATCCGGTAAATAGGCAAGTGTAAAGGGCGGTAACATCTTTTGGTCAATCAAGTAATTCAGTTCATTCGCAGTAAATTGATTATTGACACCTAAACGATTCCATACAAATTTATAACGATTATTTTCTGAATTATATTGAGCTAACGTTCCAAGTGAAAAAATTACAGGACCATTAACATCAATATTTTCCGGCAAAAGATCTGCTACCGTAATTAATTTAGGTATATTTAGGCGATGTTGAAAATTTCCACGATATAAAAGACCGTTGATCGAAGCTGAAGAAAGATTCCGATGAGCCAGCTCTTCATGGATTGTTTGCACTTCTTTACTTAAATGGCTGCTATTCAAATGGACAACACTATCAAGAGCAACATTTTTAACTCCATTACTCCAGATTTCGCCGATTCCGCTGCCGTAGCTAATCATTCGATTTTCATCTTCTTTAAACCAGATTAATCCCGGCACTTGATGCTGATCTGGATATGTACCGGTTAGTAACGTACTGTCAATCGTGACTGACATCGTCGGATAAGAGCTAATCATTTCCTGATGCAGCTGTCCGTTGTTCATTAAATATGCTAAAGCTGGTGCATCACCTTCTTCCACCAATTTTTGCAATGGTTCATTCATTAATGAATCTACGGCAATGAGTACTACAGGTTTATTCGGGTTATTCATTTTTTGACCATCCAATTTTTTTAATGGGGAAATTGAAAGCGCTAATAAAAAACTACCACAGATAACAGCAACAAAGATTGCTGCAACTATTAATTTT
The DNA here is from genome assembly GCF_038630735.1 of Solibacillus sp. FSL K6-1781. GTDB lineage: Bacteria > Bacillota > Bacilli > Bacillales_A > Planococcaceae > Solibacillus > Solibacillus silvestris. The sequence continues at coordinate 3,638,965 of NZ_CP152038.1, forward strand.
CGTTTCATCGTGTCACCTTCAAATTAATTATATAAAGAATAGTATGGTTTGAACTTTATGAATGTATGCCGCTAATAACAAATCCTGGCCTGAAATAATTTTTTTTGAAATGGGCAAAGTAATTTATATTGCTATCATATTGCCTTGAAAGGTGGTTTTTCCATCATGAATAATACAAAAGTCAAACTATGGACAAACCAATACTTAATAATTATTTTACTGTCTTTAATAATGTTCGTTTCTTTTTATATGATTACAGCAGGTTTTCCAATTTATGTAGCCACTATTAGTGAGAACCCTGCAATTGCAGGAATTATGACGACAACTTTAATGACTGCATCCCTGATTACACGCTTCTTCGCTAGTATAATTATCCAAAAAATTAATATGAAATTGCTGCTGATTATTTCTTTGCTTTATTTTATAGGAACAATCGCCCTCACTTTCGTCAATGATTCAATCGGATTTTTAATCGTCATTAGAGCTCTTCAAGGGATTGGATTTTGCATGCTTACAAATTTGGTGTTTACTATATCCAGTACTATTGTGCCAAAATCCCGCTTAGGTGAAGGAATTGTTTTCTTTGCAATGTCTACGAGCCTTGGGACAACAATAGGGCCTCTTATTGCTATTTCCTATTTAGCAAATTTTTCATTCCAGTCTATGATGGTACTAACATTAGGTCTTATGGCATTTTCATTTGTGTGCAGTCTTTTTACAAAAAATACGAAAGTTGAAAAGGAACATCCAAAGGAGATAAATAAAGAGCCGTTCTATAAATATATGTTTGATAAACGTGTTCTTCTTCCGTCTATTTTAGTAGCATTCAATTATATGACGATTGCAGGGATTGTGAACTTTATGGGGGCATTTGGGAAAGAAATTAATGTAGGGGCAAGCATATCACAGTTTTTTATTGCTCAAGGAATTACAATGGTAATCATCCGTTCTTTCTCCGGCAAGATTTTCGATAAGTTCGGGCATAGAATTCTCATTATTCCGGCTGCTGTTTCAGGTGCTATCGGGTTGGTTGTATTAGGCTTTTCAACTAACATGATCATGGTTTTACTGTCAGGTGTACTGTTCGGAATTGCTTTTGCTATTCTTCATCCCATTATTCAAGCTTGGGCATTAACACTTGTTCCACCGGAGAAAAAGGCAACAGCCAATTCGATGCTTCTTATATTTATCGATTCCGGTTTAGCTATTGGGTCAGTAGGATTAGGTTTTATAGCAAGTATAGTTGGCTACGGTATAACCTTCAGTTTTTCTGCGGTACTTATGATTCTTATTTTAATCATCTATTTAATTGGAAGTAAGAAAATGACCGTATACAACGATAAATAAAGTATAAAAAAGGTGAAATCGTTTTCGATTTCACCTTTTTAAATTACTTATTCATTACTTTAAACATTTCCGGTACTGAATTCAGATCAATATCCCACATAATTGGAAGAAGGAAATAAATGGACAGTGTGATGAATACTACACCGAATACATTCAATGCAAATCCTGCCTTCATCATGTCAGTTATTTTAATATAACCTGATCCGAAAACTGCCGCATTTGGCGGTGTGGCTACTGGTAGCCATTGCTTTTTTTCTTAACCTAAGTAAAAATGTAAAAGGTAATAGCAATAGTATTTAAAATATTTCGATTTTAGTATACAAATGAATATCAAAAGAATAATATACGAATAACCCCACTATTTAACGTATGCAAATAGCATTTTTATGCATAAAGTATTGTTATATAACACTTTAATGTTATTTTAAAAAAGTAAATATATTTAGTAAAACTGAAAAATTTACTTTCTGTAAGAAAATATTTATTTCTTTCAAATTTAGAAATCCGCATGAAATGTATAAAAAAGAACGGACTCCCTTAATAGGAAATCCGTTCTTTTTTCCAGAAATTAACGTGCATTCGCTCTTTTAAAACCATCATAGACAGATATTACAGCACTTACGATGAAAATGATAATAGCACTGCCAACTACCCATATGCTAAATTGCGTGCTCGTCATCGTAAATAATTCCATCATATAAGTTACAAAATGGTCGTTCATTATATCAGGATTAATTACAATTACTACAAAAACGACAGTTGAGAATAATTGGAGAACCGCATTCCAAATTGCCATTCTTTTTGTCCACTGTTGTTTTAGTAATTTATAAAGTGCAAAGGAAATTTCCAGTCCAATGATTAAAATAACTATCGGCAAAAATTGAAGTAATACATCTTGATTCAGTGCAATCATAACGAACTGTAATCGGTTTCCATCTCCTTCGTATACCCCTATAAGCTGGTTGGCATAGAAATAAAGGGTTGCCCAAATAGCTGTCCACAATAAACTTCCAAAAACTTCAAACTTTGAGATCGCTCTTTTTTTAGGTATATAAGGTATATTTTTTAAATCATCTGCTGTCCATTTTTGCATGCTTGCAGTAAGCGGTTGCTGTTCCTTATCTTTATCAACCCTTTCAATAATTGCAAACGTTAAAGTTGCCCAGAAAAAAACTTGGATTGCAGCATTGATTATCGACCAAATGCTTTCACCAAAAATAGATAACATACTCATTAAAATTGCTTCTTCATCATTATAACTGACAATATATTTAGTAATAACCGTAATTAGAGTAATGATAACGGCAATAGGGACAATCATTTTAAGCAATGAGACATATACATCAAAATAACGAGGACCAATCAGATGCATCGGTTCATCTTTATAGCCATTCGCCAGGACGGCCGGATTGCCTAACTGATTAATAACCTGTTTCGCATCCTCCTCACTATACTGTTCCGGCAACATATCCTCGATCGTTGAACGTAACTCCAATGCAATATCCGTACGCATTTTTTCAGGTAATCTCCGTGTGACTTCTTGAATATATACATCAATGATCCTCATTTTCTTCATCCCCTCTTAATAAAGCATATAGTTCCTTAGAATTATCGATCCATTCCTTTTTTAGTTGCAGAAATATTTCCGTACCATATTTGCTCAGCACATAGTATTTTCGGGGTCTACTTTCAGAAGTATCCCAGCTGCTCGTAACTAGTTCCTGCTTTTCTAGCCGGCGAAGCAACGGATACAGAGTACTTTGATCAATGGAGATACCGGCACCTTCTAATAGCTGAACCAATGAATAGCCATACTGCGGAGTTCTTAACTGACTTAAAACAGCTAAAGTCAATGTCCCTCTCCTAAGCTCTGTCGTTAAGGAATTTAGTAAATTACTCATTTATACACCTCAAATCATTATAATGTATGTTATACACTATTATTCTTATACTATGCATCATACAGTATCGATGTGAAGAAATCCATTATACATTCAGATAAAAAAATAAAACCAATGAATTCTTAATTGAATCCACAGGTTTTAAATAAGCAACCGGAGATAAGTTTGTATCCACTTTATAGCTGTTTACAAAAGCGGTGAAAAATAGGCTTGATTCCATTCATCGGAATCAAGCCTATTCATTATTATTCTTCTTTATTTAACTCAAAGCTATTAAGCAATGAACGTACTTCATCCGTAGATTTTGTATTCATCAACTGGTTTCTCAGTTCACCGGCACCTCGGAAGCCTTTTACATAAATTTTGAAAAAGCGGTGAAGGCCTGACATTGAACGAGGCAGTTCTTCGGCATACTTGTCCTGCAGATCAAGCTGCAGTTTTAGAAGGTCAAGATACTCTTCAGGACTGTGCTCCTTTGGAACCTTTTCAAAAGCAAACGGATTTTTGAAAATACCGCGTCCAATCATTATCCCGTCAATTCCGTACTTTTCTGCAAGTTCTAAACCAACTTGACGGTCCGGAATATCGCCGTTAATTGTTAACAGTGTATTTGGCGCAATTTCATCACGCAACGCTTTAATTTCCGGAATAAGCTCCCAATGTGCATCAACAGCACTCATTTCTTTTCGTGTACGTAAATGAATAGAAAGATTTGCAATATCCTGTTTTAAAATATGTGTGAGCCACTCTTTCCACTCATCTATTTCTTTATAACCTAGTCGTGTTTTCACGCTGACCGGCAGACCACCTGCTTTAGCAGCTTCGATTAGCTCTGCTGCCACATCGGGACGTAAAATCAGACCGCTGCCTTTCCCTCTGCCTGCAACATTCGGTACTGGGCATCCCATATTAATATCAATTCCCTTGAAGCCCAATTCTGCCATACCAATGCTCATCTTGCGGAAATTGTCGGGATTGTCTCCCCATATATGTGCAACAATCGGCTGTTCGTCTTCTGTAAATGTTAAGCGACCACGGACACTTTTAATTCCATCAGGGTGACAGTAACTTTCCGAATTAGTAAACTCGGTAAAAAATACATCTGGTCTTCCTGCTTCAGCCACTACATGCCGAAAAACTAAATCTGTCACATCTTCCATCGGCGCGAGTACAAAAAATGGTTTCGGTAGCTCCTGCCAAAAATTCTCTTTCATATGTTAAGTTCAATTCCTCTCATTACAAACAATCATCTCTTACTTTTAAATTTCCTCTAACAATATTAGCGTAAATAGTGCAGAAAAGTAAAAGCAGATGATTTAAAAAGCTGTCTTTTAATAAATAGATTGATTTTTTGCTTCATTAACCAATTAGCAGTTTCTGTTTTATTTTTTTAAGTGTTCCTAAAATACTCATCGCTGCTAAATAACTCGTTTTAGGATTTGCAGGTAGCGGATTATTCTTAATTGTAAATGTTGCTTCCCCAAAATCCCCTGTCATTTCAACTTGGTGAATGTTTTTATCAATTTTCGGGTCTGCCACTAATGTTACACTCGTTTCGTCAAATCCAATTCCAGCCAACGCAAGCACAATCGATATATTCATATTTTTAGGGTAACGTCTGATCGCTTCTGTCGCACTCCCTTTAAATATCACTTTCTCTTTCTCGATTGTTTCCTCAATTAATGAGCTCGCCGGTTTGCGTGTTGTTAGCGCAACGGATGTAACTGTACCAAGCACATGGGCGTTTTGCAGTAAATCCAATCCTCCAATTGCACCTGATGGCAAGTAAAGTCTTCGGTTGAATTCATTCGCTAAGGTGTTCAGCTCTGCCAACAGTTCCTCATCCACTAATGCACCAATACTAATTAAGACAACATCCTTTTTCCTGATTGCCGCCGGAAGTAATGTATGAACTGCTTCAATATTTGCAGCCTCCACAACAATATCAATTTCTGAATCTAAAAATGCATCTATTTCCGTGTACAGCTTTACTCCATAATTGGATTCAAGTAAATGATGCTTTTCCCTGTCCCTCACAAAAACACTTGTAATACGCAAGTTTTCTTGCCTCTTTTCATTTATTTCTTCCAACAGGAAATGAGCAATTGCACCCGCGCCGATTAAACCGATTTTCATTGTGTACCTCCTTTAAATCATCTTCTATTTTCAATTGTACTCTTCTACAACCATATCATAATTTCAGCAATGCATTCTCCCATCCTTTAACAGAGGGTTTACTTCAAATATATAGATGAATTCGTTAGTATGAATATAAGGCAAGAAATTAGAGGAGGCATTCGTATGGAACTAACAGTTTATTTAGCAGGACAGATACATGATAATTGGCGTGAAGAAATCGCACAAAAGGCGAAGGTAAAAAATCTTCCACTCCAGTTTGTAGCACCACAGACAGACCACGATCGTTCAGACAATATTGGCGAGGAGATTTTAGGCATACAGCCTTCTGCATATTATAAGGACAATGCTGCTTCTGATATTAATAATTTCCGGATACAGGTATTAATGCAGAAAGCAGATATCGTCATTGCATTATTCGGTGAAAAGTATAAACAATGGAATACCGCAATGGATGTAAGTACAGCGATTGCATTGAATAAACCGACAATCATCATCCGTCCCGAGTCATTAATTCACCCTTTAAAAGAGTTATCCAACAAAGCAAATGTGACAGTGGAAACTGTTGATCAGGCAATTGAAGTAATCCGTTATATATTTGATTAAAGTACCAGTTAAAACTAAAAAAGAACGAACTCCCTTTGGAATTCGTTCTTTTTTATAAATATCTATATAATTAAATACGCTTTAAGGCACCATTAGGCTGTGGTAATTCTTGCGCTGTTATTTCATTCATTTTACAGAAATGTGTAAAGAATTGTTGAGCAAGCTCTTTTTCCTGAGGATCTGTTTTCAAGGAAACAATATCACGTAAAATTTGAGCCATCCATACATTATCAAAATAACGATGCTTACCTGTATTCCACGTCATTTTATGAGTGAACTTCTCGTTTACATAATAGTTCCAGAACAGCATTTGCTCAGCTTCCTGTTCTGTCAGTTGAATTCTGTACTTTGAATGTGCCGGAATATATCCATCTTCACTCAATTTCCCGATAAAATTCTCTTCTACCATATACACACCTAAAATGCGTCGTTCCTTTTCAGGCGAGTTTTCATCCACTGCCGTTAACAACACAGCACTGTTCAGGTGCAGACGAATTGGTTTTACAGGCTTCCCTTTATTTACACCGCTCTTCGTTAATCCCGAAAAAACCTTCCAATCTGAAAAAGCTGTTTGCTGTTCTTCAGTGTCACACCAGAAAACCAATTGTGATTCTGGATGAAGTTTAAAGTTTTTCATATGTTTTTCATGAATTAATCGTTGTTCCTGGTTTTTACGCTGGAGTTTTAATTTCTCTTCTTTTTGCCATTCTTCTTCTCTTCGCTCAAGTTCTTTTTTCTGAATGATTTTTTCTAGCGTTTGCACATCATCTTTATCGTGAAGTACTAAATGCTTTCCAAATACATCAGGGAAAACAAACTTTTTACTTTCCGATGCGAAATGTATTTCAATGCTTGATTCATTCTGTTTAACGATACTACCCATTCCGAAATGCTTATGTGTAACTTTTTTATTGATTAGATTCATTATTTAAATCCTCCTTGTAAAATAAAAACACAGTTACGTTCAATCGTCAGCCAATAATTAACTCTAGTTTAGAGCTTAGACAACTGTTAAAATTTTTGCTCTCGTGAATAAAAAAAGTACATAAATACGTATCCTTAATAATGATTCAAAAAGAACAAAGAATACATAATACGCACCGAAAACAATTGTAAGACTATTATAACATTTTTTTATAGAAATTACAAAAATTTTATTGACATATTATTTTACGTTAGGTTAAAATGAAATTTTGCTCTAAGTCAACTAAAATATTTATCCCTTAAAATTATAGTAGGCATCTGGTTCGGACGTGTAAAAACGCGTTTTAACCGGATGCTTTTTTATTTATTAAATAGATGAATACAGCATTTACTTAACGCTTCCTTTCAAAAATTCACATATTACGAAGCACTTTAAAACCTGTCCTTACATATGTTGCGTATATACAAACATACAAAGTGCTACCTTGTTTTAGTTCAAGCCTACATTTGCATATAAGTAAGTAATTGGCTGGACGATGATCATGAAACTTAAGGAGTGGGTGAATGGGTGCAATTAATGGTGAAAATTATATTAACCGATTAAATGCGTTAAATAATGAAATATGGTTGGACGGTGAAAAGTTGGAAGGGTTGATATCTGAACACCCTGTTTTTAAAGGACTTATTCAGACGAAAGCTTCCCTTTATGATTTACAGCACAATCCTAAAATAAAAGATGAAATGACCTTCGTATCCCCCCTTACCGGAGAACGTGTCGGCCTTTCTTATTTGATGCCCAAAACGAAAGAGGATTTAATAAAAAGGCGAAAAATGATGGAACATTGGGCTAGACATACACATGGCATTTTAGGAAGAAGTCCCGATTACTTGAACTCTGTTCTAATGGGCTTCACCTCCTCTGCTGCAATGCTTGAAGGCCAGGAAAAATGCTACCCGGAAAACCTTCTGGCATTTTTTGAAATCGTAAGGGAAAATGATTTATCGCTTACCCATACGTTTATTACCCCTCAAGTAAATCGTTCTCAAAGTTATATTGAAAACACGAACGAACCTATTTCGGCAAGGGTTATCGCCGAGACTGAAGAAGGCATCATCATAAAAGGCGCACGTCTTTTAGCAACACAAGGCGGATTAACAGATGAAGTATTTGTATTTAATGTTGGTAAGCTTGTATTTGGTGAAGATGAAACTTTTTCCTTTGCCGTCCCCTCGAATACGAAAGGTTTAAGATTTATTTGCAGAGATTCTTTTATCGGCGGAGAGTCTGCATTTGATCATCCTTTAAGCTCAAAATATGAAGAAATGGATTCCATTGTCGTATTTGACAATGTATTAGTACCATGGGAACGTGTCTTTTTTTACAACAATGTCGAGGTTGCCGAAAAATTTATTATGCAAAGTGGCTTTCATCATTTTGCCAAATCTCAAGTTTTAATTAGGCAGATTGTAAAAACAGAATTTATTTTAGGAATTGCCGAACTCCTCATCAATACGATCAAAGTTTATGAATATCAGCATATCCATGAAAAAATGTCGGAAATTATCGTTGGATTGGAAACGATGAAAGCACTATTGGAGAAATCGGAGAATGATGCAGCACTAGATGAATACGGCTATTTACGACCTGCAATTTTACCATTGAAAGTTGCCGGTTATACGTTTTCGAAAATTTATGCCCGCCTCACCGAAATCATTCAGCTCATTGGTGCCAGCGGAATTATTACACTTCCAACTGAAAAGGCATTTCACTCTGCTATAAGAAGCGATTTAGATCAATATCTTCAAGCCGCAACTAAACCCGCTGAAGAACGGGTAAAAATATTCCGGTTAGCTTGGGATTTAACGATGAGTTCATTTGGCACTAGGCAAACTCAATATGAACGTTTCTTCTTTGGCGATCCCGTCCGGTTAGCGAGCGAATTATATTTCAATTATCCTAAAAAAGAATATGTAGAGGCTGTATGTAAATTTATAAACCTAAAATAAGTTAGATAGATGATGATCCTGGTAGGTACATTCATTACTCCTTCTTCAGTCATTAACTAAAACGGTTTTATTGCATAAACTAAATAAGAATGATTATAAAAAGGATGATGAATAAAATGAAGTTACGGAAATGTTGCGGAAATACCCATCCAAACGACAAACATGCAGATTACATTGAAAATGATGAAAGCAGTGACATGAATCGCTGGGAAAACGATGGAGGTAGCACTGCGGGTACTTTAAACCTCGTAACCTGTACGAAAAATTTCATATTCGCTAAAATATCACTTTTTATTAAAAGTGATATTTTAGCGTTGTACAAACCCATTTAGAGTTGTGATCCAAAAATTCAATTACAGTCCGCCCTTTTGGTCAATATTTGATTAATACCCCTCTACTTACAGTGGGACTTGTATATAGCTTATTTGTGATAAAACGATAATTCTTGTTATACTTTCCCTTTCGTAGGTATTAATAGATTCAGTTAAAATTAGAAAGTCCTGTTTAACCGCTTCCAATGTTCCTGTAATCAGGTCTTCTCCTACTGCTACTGTAATTTCCCTTTTTAAAAACATCTCCAGCTGCGTATTCAATAATTTGCGGCTCATTACACCACCTCCTCTTTAATAAGCTACATTTTCAATACTGGTTAATGGAATGTATAGAAAATGCGTGTTCATTCTAAGTGTTATAAAGTCCAAGTCCACTTCTACTAAAATACCGGTTACCTTTGAATATTCCGTTGTAACTGTAAGGTTTGACCCTTTCAAAGAATTAAGAAATGCACGCAGTTGCCCCATATTGCACCCCCCTTTATGTTGGTATGTTAAATGATATGTTTACTGCAGAAACTTCTCTGGGTAAAGATTCAATTTTCCATAATTCCCAATAAAATATAAGCATGTCGCACAGTTGGTATTAAATAAGGTTCATATCATAATTGGGAGGTGATAACTATGAAGGAAAGGAAGGAAGGATTAGTGAGTGTTGTAATTCCATGCTATAATGCAGCGCAATTTATAGAAGATTGCCTAGATGGACTGAAGTGTCAAAAACACGATAAAATTGAAGTAATAATTGTTAATGACGCTTCTACTGACAACACACTAGACGTAGTTGAAAAGTGGCTGGAAAATTCAAATCCCCACTTTCAAACTATTATATGTAATCTTCCTGTGAATACAGGGTTTGCCGGTGCTCTTACTGTCGGCTATTTTATGAGCTCGGGCGAATATATTGCAGTAAATGATGCCGATGATATTTCGCACCCGTTACGTTTAGATAAACAGGTAAACTTTCTCCTGGAAAATCCAGACTATGATTTAATTGGAGCAAACTACAAAGTATTTTATAACGCAGATTCAATAGAAGATGGACAAAAATCTAATTGGTTGCAATACGGAGATTCTATACAAGAATGTTATGCGGCTGGAGGTCATTGTGTCTGTCACGGAACGATTTTATTTCGCGGAAAGGTTTTTGACATGATAGGTGGTCCTACACGAAGGATTAACGGTGCAGAAGATTATGAATTTATCGTAAAATTTCTGAATGCAAAATTAAAGATAGATAATCTTACAGATGTTCTCTATTACTATCGAAATCATGATCAGCAACGCTCCAAGACGTTTTATGGAGGCGAGAAGAGTGACTGAAAAAAGGATTTTGCTTGCCGTTGATGCCTTCTATATCGGCGGAACTGAAACTCATGTATTAAGCCTGGCAAAAGAACTTATTAAAAATAATATCTTTGTGGCAATCGTTGCTAATAAAACAGGTAATTTAGTCAATTCATATGAGGCATTGAATTGTCCCATATATCATATTGAATTTCCAAAATCGATTACTTTGGAAGAAACCTATGAGACGGAATTGATAAAACAAATTGAACTAATTATTGAAACAGAAAAAATATCCCATGTTCATATTCATCAAACTTCATCTGGCTACTTGGCTGGAAAGGCAGCAAAAAACAGAGACATTCCTACAATTATAACAATACATGGGACGTATTATCCAAATCATGAGATAGAGGAACTTCTCAAATTATCAGATGAAGTCATCTGTGTAAGCCCTCCATTATGTGACTATGTAAAAACATTCGGTGTAGAACATCCTTTCTTAGTACCAAATGGAATCAACTTAGAAGACTATCCCATAGATCTCGCTGAAAGAGATATAAGAAATGAATTGAAAATACCGGAAGATGCCCCCATTCTTCTGTATGCAAGTAGAATTACATGGGCTAAGGCGCATGTTTGTTCCATTTTTTTAAGAGCTTGCAAGGATTTAAAAGTAGGTGAAATTCCTAACCTTCATGTCATAGTGGTAGGCGATGGAAACAAGTTGGATGAAATTACATCTTTGGCTCGAACAATTGAGGGAATTTGCGGTGAGGCTTTTATCCATATAGTAGGAGAACAAAATAGTATGCACCCCTATTATTCAATTGCAGATTGTGTAGTTGGCACGGGGCGAGTAGCTTTAGAGGCGATGGCTTCGGAAAAGCAAGTGGTTGCAGTAGGGAACCATGGTTATTTCGGTATTGTGGATACTAACAATTTTCAAGAAGCATGGAGTCATTATTTTGGAGATCACGGTTCAAAGGCTGTTTGCAATAGACATCAATTAAGTGATGATCTAAAAAAAATTTTAAGAGATACAGAGCAGCTCAGACATAATGGAATAAAAGCCAGAGAGATTATCGAGGAAATGTTTAACATTCAGACGATTGTAAAAAAGATTTTAAAAATCTACTCTCAACAAACGAAAATAGGGTGGGATGGAATAAAAAATATATTATATATAGGCTGGATCGGCTTTAATAATTTGGGTGATGAACTATTGTGGAATATGTTTAAAGATACATGTGCCAAATATTTAGACATGGGAAAATTCACAATTAAGCCATCACTTCCAGGTACTGATTTAAAAAATCTTGATGAATTTGATATGGTTGTATTAGGTGGAGGCTCCCTCTTCTTGCCCGGCTATCTTCAAATTCTCCAAGACGCCATTCATAGAGGAAAATCAGTACTCATTTGGGGAGCAGGAATAGATTGGATTGAAGAACCAACGTTAGGCTTACTGTTAAATGATCAATTGACTTCCTTAAACCCAAGCTTTACACAAAAAGATGTGGATGTACTAGAAGAGGTTTTAGAACATGCGCTTTTTGTAGGGGTCAGAGGTCCCTTAACTAAAAAGGCCATTGAACTTATGGTGGGCAATGAGATATCTGCAAAAGTAAAAGTGATTGGCGATCCTGCCTTACTATTGCAAAATACACATTTATTGCAAACTCCAGAAAAAGAAAAAATAATCGGTATCAATTGGGGAACAACATTTAATCGTTTATACGGCGCAAATGAAGAATCAGTAGAAGAACAGTTGGTTGAAACGGCGAAGAGATTAATTAACAAAGGATATAAAATATTGATTTACACAGTGTGGACTGACGATATCCTACATTGCGAAAGACTTTACAATAAAATTAATGATCCGGACAATGTAGTACTAGACAAAAACCTTTATACCGAACAGCAATTGATCACTCAATTATCAAGGTGTAAAGCAACGATTAACTTCAAGCTATATGCCAACATTCTATCTCTGATAGCAAATGTCCCCTCTATCCCATTAGGCTATCGGTTTAAAGTTTTTGATTTCGCTGCATTATTAGGGTTACCGCACTTAGTCGTTTCTACAAGTTCTCAACAATTAACAGATGACCTGTTAGAACGCATCATAATGATTGAAAAAAACGAATTAGAGCCAGTAAAACAATATAACACAATCCAACAAAAATATATTTCTCTTTTGGAATCACCCTTCACAAAAAAATAATATGAACTTTTCAATTCATTTAAATTCCATTTAAATAAGACTCCTACCTCCAACAAATCTAACACATGTCGCAAAATGGTTAGTTTATGTTTGTTACCCATTTTAAGGGGTCTTATTTTTTTATAAAATCTAAGTGGACGAACATATGCAAATGTCTTCCCGTTGCTATCTGCTGCAATTATTCCCACCTCATAAAATCCCTGTTCTTAAGACAAACTAAACCAAAATAAAGAGAAGGTGTTGTGCAAAAAACATGAATAAACCTTTCATCCCTCAGCTTGTTTATTTTGAACCGAAAGCATTGGACTATCCGCTTGGCAAAGAACTAAAAGAAAAGTTTGAAGCGTTAGGCATTGAGATACGGTATACAACTTCCCATAATCAAATACGGGACTTTCCCGGAGAAAATGATTTGCAAAAGTATCGAATTGCAAAATCCACTCTTGTCGTTGGTATTCGCAAAACGTTGAAGTTTGATACGTCCAAGCCTTCCGCAGAATATGCTATTCCGCTTGCTACAGGTTGTATGGGGCACTGCCATTATTGCTATTTACAGACAACAATGGGAAGCAAACCGTATATTCGCACATATGTGAATGTCGAGGAAATATTTGAAGCGGCTGACCGGTATATTGAAGAACGTGCACCTGAAATTACAAGGTTTGAAGCAGCCTGTACTTCCGATATTGTAGGTTTAGATCACTTAACCCATTCATTAAAGAAGGCGATAGAGCATTTTGGTCAAACCGAGCTGGGCAGGTTAAGGTTTGTCACAAAGTTTCATCATGTTGATCATTTACTCGATGCTAAACATAATGGTCATACGAGGTTTCGTTTTAGTATTAACGCGGATTATGTTATTAGAAATTTTGAACCAGGTACATCCTCGCTTGCCCAGCGTATTGAGGCAGCCGGGAAAGTAGCGAGAGCGGGCTATCCGCTTGGGTTTATCGTAGCACCGATTTATCTTCATGACGGTTGGCAGGATGGTTACTATCATATGTTTGAACGACTTGACGCCGAACTCCCCCAAGACGTTCGGGAAGATATTACATTCGAATTTATTCAGCACCGTTTTACAAAGGCTGCTAAAAATGTGATTAATAAAAACTACCCGAAGACGAAGCTAAAGCTGGACGAATCAGCAAGACGAGTGAAGTGGGGAAAATACGGAATCAGTAAGTATATTTACCAAAAGGACGAAGAAGATGAAATGAAAGAAACACTCTACAGCTACATGGGAAAATTTTTTCCAAATGCAAAGCTGGAATATTTCACTTAATGCAAAAATAAAAGCAGACATTCATTTTTGAACTGTCTGCTTCTTATATTTAACGGTTTTTTAATTATTATTTAGTAAAATCAATTTTCTTTTGCAATAAATAAATTGTGACGCCGCCTACTAGCATTGAAAAGGCTTCCCCCACTGCTACCATTCCGTACGTTGGCCAAAATGGCATATCAAAAACGACCATCAGCTGTGCTGCCACTGTAAACATGGATGCTGTAAAAATAACTCCGGTTACAATAATTTTCAACACTAAGTTTTTCATATTTTTTGTAACGATACGGCAAATTACTAACACAATCAGTGTAGCGATCCCGCCTACCGGTACATCAACCCACCACATCGGCGAAAAGAAGTTTGCAATGACCACACCTAATGTTACTGCTACTATGTAACGTTTATGGAACAGAACTAAATAGTTAAACATCTCCGACAGCCTTAATTGTACGGCTCCGAAACTTATGACAGCCAAAACAAGCGTCACTGCTACATAAAGAGAAGCAACGATCGCAACTTTAGCTGTTTCATGCACGTTGACACGTGATGATGAAACAGAATTTTCCATTATTTAATTTCCTCCTTTATAAAATAGCTAGTTGCTATTTTACTGATAACTATGACCAAAGGAGCATGGGTGCTAGTACCCTGCCAAAGTGCCATAGTATGATTTTGCACCAATTCATTATGGAGTAAATATTAAATAATGGCAATACTTTATTTGTTCATCCATCCACCATCGACCGGTAATATTGTTGCATGCATATAATCGCTTGCTTCACTCGCTAAAAATAACGTAACATTTGCAACTTCTTCCGGCTTTGCCCATCGACCAGCCGGTGTTTGCTCTGCAACTAATTTCGCCATTTCTCCTGACCCTTCAAAATCGGCCGCATTCATTGGTGTTTCAATCGCTCCCGGTGCAATTCCATTCACACGTATACCTTCCTTACAATAATCATAGGAAAGCTGCTTTGTATAACCGATTACAGCATGTTTGGATGCCGTATATGCCGCTCCCCCGCCACCAGCAACCATTCCTGCGATGGACGCCATATTTACGATAATACCGCGCTTTTGTTTGAGCATTTTCTTTAATACTGCGTTCGTTACAAAGAACATCCCTTTTACATTCACGTTAAAGATTTTGTCCCATAGTGCTTCTTCTGTCTCCAGTGACGGAGCATAACCATCAAGTACGCCGGCTGTATTGCATAAAATATCAATAGACTTTAATTGTCCAATCGTTTCTTCAATAAATTGGTTATCCGCTACACTTCCTACATAGTGATGATACTTATCGTCTGTTATAGCTGCTTTCTGAATATCGATACCAACAACAGTGGCCCCTTCTATTAAAAAGGCAGCTGCCTGTGCACGACCAATCCCGGATGCGGTCCCTGTTATGACGACCACTTTATTTTCAAATCGGTTTCCCACTGTATTCCCTCCAAAAAAAGAACTGACTTGTATAAAACAAGCCAGCGTAAATTTCTTATAGAACAATTTCCCAATCATCCGCTAAAATATCACAAACTGTCGGTGTAAACATTGTATATCCTTCACCAGTTACATTAATAACAAAGTACGGGTTCATGTCTAAGTCATCCAATGTAGTCGCCGGCACATATTTTACATATAGTTCAGCACCGCCCCAGCCTTTACGGATTATTTTTTCTCCATTTTTTAAACGTGGCAAAATTTCTTCAAATGTCATATTCATCTTCCTTTATGTATTCATATTTCTTATACATATTATAACAATAAGTTACGAAAATCACATGCACCGGGTATCAAAATGATATTCCGGTGCACCACATCCTTATGTTCCTCTATGCTTTGTCACTTCTTGCGGCGGGTTATTATGAATTACTTGATTAAACTCTTTTGAATACTCCTCACGGCGGTTCGTGTCCTTTTTTTCCTTTTTGTTCTTAGTGAAGCTTGTTTTACTTTTTTTCGCCAACTTATTTCACCTCCGAAAACGAATTGGATTCTTATCTATTTTGCGTAAAATTAATGAATGTATGCTGTAATCAAATAAACACCAATTTATTTATATGAAGACAATTTTTAGCGCTTTGTATCCAGATAATTTTACGGGAAAATATTAAAACTTTTTTGTATAAAAAAAAATATTTGACCTATACTATTAAAGATTTCACTTCAAATCTAAGTGACTGGAGGGTTAACCCGATGAGTGCGAAAGATCAATCTCAAAAGGACCAACAAGAACTGAATAAGCTTACACAGAGTATTTTTGGAGTAATCTAAAATTAATCTGAAAGCGAGGCAGTGTGTCATGGAGGATCATAAGTGGTAATCAAAAAAAGAACCTGGAATTAAAAATCCAGGTTCTTTCTTATTTTTGCCTAAATGGTGCCCTACGTGGAATCTCCATCGTATTATAAAAAAACTTTTTCGATTAACGTTTAAAAAATAAAATAAGGCCTATACTATTAAAGATTTCACTTCAAATCAAAGTGACTGGAGGGTTAACCCGATGAGTGCGAATGATCAATCTCAAAAGGACCATCAAGAACTGAATATGCTTAAACAGAATATTTTTGGAGCAATCTAAAATTTAATCTGAAAGCGAGGCAGTGTGTCATGGAGGAGCAAAAGTGATAATCAAAAAAGAACCTGGAATTAAAACTCCAGGTTCTTTCTTATTTTGTTCACTAACGTTCTATCCCCGCAATACCAAATCCCCCTGGACCTGCATGAGTAGAAATCATCGCTCCGGCCTGCATCCATCTTACATTCACAAAGCCGTTTTCCTTCGAGACTTCTTCCAAACGTTCTTTAATACGTTCATCAAGTCCTATCGAGTAAATTAAATATAACTGTTTACGATCTATATCGTATTCATTGAAATAATCGTTCATAAGCTTTTCTGCCACACTATCCATTTTGCCACGGTATTTTCTAGTTGAAACAAGTTTCCCCTCTTTTAACTCGATGCAAGGCTTTATTTTAAGCAATGCGCCACCGATATATGCGAGATTACTCACCCGTCCCCCGGCTTTTAAAAAGTCTAAACTTCCTGGCAAGAAAGCCAGTCTTGTTTTAGGAACGATTGAATTGATTTTTTCAATTAAGTACTGATGGCTAATCTCAGGTTCTTCTTCAAGCAAATTTGCTGCATACATCACCACTGCACCTAATCCACCCGTTACATTTAACGTATCAATAAGATAAAGATCGTCAAAATCTTCTGCCGCAATTACCGCACTTTGAAAGGAAGCAGATGCTTTTGACGTATAGCCAATGTGAATAATAATGCTTTCAGGAAACTTTAATCGAATATTTGTAAACAAATCTTGA
Organism: Solibacillus sp. FSL K6-1781; assembly: GCF_038630735.1. GTDB lineage: Bacteria > Bacillota > Bacilli > Bacillales_A > Planococcaceae > Solibacillus > Solibacillus silvestris. The sequence goes on from NZ_CP152038.1 coordinate 3,656,344, forward strand.
TATTCATGGACATTCGTCGCAGCTGTAGACGGTATTGTTTTCGTTCGATCATAAAAATCAAAAACTTCTTCTACAGACAGCTCACCATCCAAATAATCTTTCCCATCCATAATAACGTGCATCGGTACTACTTGAATTTGATGTTTTTCAACTAGGTCCTTCGGTAAATCCGCGCCACTCTCAGTCGATAAAATAATTCTCTTCATTGTACCTTCCTTTCAAAAAGCGCAGTCACTGCTGCAATCTTTTTTGCGTATTCACCTTAAATATACACTAAAAAGGAAGTGCGGGAAGCACAACTTTTAGAATGAGTGTTGTATAAATGACATATAGTAAAAACGAAGTGCGAATAAGGTTATTCGCATCGATAATTGGAAGGCATCAAATTTTTATTGCCGTAAAATTGGCATCGAACAGCATCTGAATGAGCCGCCAGATTTAATAATTTCTGAGAAATCAACTTCCAGCACTTCATAACCATGCTGTTTCATTTGATAATTCACATCACGATTAACCGGCAAGCTCAGCACACGGTTTTGTCCAATAGAAAGCACATTCGTCCCCATTGAAAACTGCTCGCTTTCACTTACTTCGATCAAATGATACATACTCGATAAAAGATTGACTATTTTTGGTTCGAACGCTTCCGGAAAAATAAGAGCATCTTCTGATGAGAGAATATTGAATACACAGTCTAAATGTAAATATTTTGGGTTAAACGGTATCGGAATAATTTCATAATCGGGTAATTCTTTTTGTAAATTTTGAATTGCTTTTTTGCATGTACGATCACTAATTCCGACAAAGACCCTATTGCCATCAACAATCACATCGCCACCTTCAATGGAATGTAAAGAAAGGTTTTTATAAGAGATTTTATTGTTGTTCAGCCATTGAGCCAATACTTCCTCTTCACCTTGACGGATAGGATTGGCCATTTCAGAAACAAACAAATGGTTTCCAATTGTAAAACCAATATCTCTTGTAAACACTTGTTCCGGATGGTCTTTACTAGGCGGCAGTTTAATTATTTCTACACCGGCATTACGTAACGCTTGCTCAAAGTTTCGGTGCTGCTTAACGGCAAGTTCTTGATCAATATTGTCATCTTCATATTTTTTTTGAACATCATTTATCACTTCTTTAATTTCCATATATTTAGGCTCGCATAATACGACTTGTTTTAAAATTCCATATTCACTTTGACATTGTACGTTAGATTTATTTGAAACTGTTTTAACCATAAGTCATCCTCCAAATTTTTAATTCACCTTTATACCATTCCCTAATTTCTCGATTTCATAAACTATTTCCGATCATACTAGGTGAATGCTGTTGTTTCAGGAATTTTCCGTTGGGGTATGGACTAGCAATAAAAATTAAAATTAGGCGAAGAACATCAATGGAGGAGATTATATGATTACGAAAGGGCAGGCACTATTAACAAAAGAGGATTTTCACAATCGAACAGACTTGCCAAGTTGGCTGTATAGCGAATATGAAACTTTTCATAATACAGTAACGGATAAAACATTCCCATGCTTTTTTGGGATGAGCGGCGAACTAAAAGGCGAACTCCGTTATGCATATATTACACAGGACGACTGGAGTAATCTGCCTCAAGCAGTTGAAGGTTTTTTAGATTTGTTTAAACAGCCCAATTATAAAAGACACGGTCTCTTTGTTTTTGTGGAGCCTTTTGAACAAGAAGGTGCTCTAGATGATTACCGCAAACAGTTTTGGGATATCCTTCAGTACCTGCATACGGTCGATAAAGTAGAATGGCCGGAAAACAGGCCTCGTGATCCGGATCATTACTTGTGGGATTTTCATTTCGCTGGAGAGCCGATCTTTGTGTTTGGAAATGCTCCTGCATATAAGAAGCGCAAAACCCGCCATTTAGGAAATGCAATGGTACTTGGATTTCAGCCCCGTAAAATATTCCAAGGTTTAGAGGGTACTGAAAAAGGCGGGATTATGTCGAGGGAGAAAGTGCGGAAGCGTGTGGAAGTTTGGGATCAGCTTCCGAAGCATCCTGATATCGGACACTTCGGAGATCCGACACATAACGAATGGAAACAATCCTTTATCGGTGATGACATAGTGCCAATTCAAGGAAAATGCCCTTTCCAGCATAAATCATTACTATAAGTTTATAGTTCAAAACAAAAGAACGAATCCACTGGAAGATTCGTTCTTTTGATATTCGGACTAACCCTGTCTTTTTGAACGAAATAACATAATAAGCGCAAATAAAAACATAAAAATAGCGATAATCCATACTAAAAAAAATACTAATCCCAACCCGATATTCGCATCCTGATAATCCATTATCTTATTATCGATCAATGTCCACGTTAATAATACAAGCGCTGCAATACCGATGAAGCTGACAATCATTCTGGAAAGTCCTTTACTTATATAATAGCTGAAAATAAGTAAAGCGATTAAAAGAAAATAAGTTAGTGCTGATAACCATACAATTTTATCCATACTGTATCTACCCCTCAACAATCGAAACATTTACTACCGTATGCTAACGTTCTAATCCGGCAACCCCAAACCCGCCTGGACCAGCATGCGTAGATATTCCCGCTCCGGCTTGCATCCATTTCACATTTTCGAATCCTTTCCCTCTTGCAATTTCAACCATCCGATTTTTAATACTTTCATCAAGTCCAATAGAGTAAATCAAAAATAGCAGTTTTCTATCAATATTATATTCACTTAAAAAATCCCGCATAAACTTTTCTGCTACAATACACATCTTCCCTCGGTAGTTTCTTATTGAAACAAGTTTTCCATCCTTTAATTCAATACAAGGCTTTATTTTCAACAATGCTCCACCAAGATAAACTAGATTACTTACCCTTCCACCCGCTTTCAAAAAGTCGAGACTGCCTGGAAGAATCGCAAGCCTTGTTTTCGGAACAAAGGATTCTATTTTCTCTATTAAACGATTATGGTCAATGGAAGGTTCATGTTCAAGCAAAACGGCCGCATACATGACGATTACAGCTAATCCCCCTGTTATATTTAATGAATCAACAAGGAAAAGGTCGTCAAATTCTTTTGCAGCAATGACCGCACTTTGAAAAGTGACGGATGCTTTTGATGTACAACCAATGTGAATAATGAGACTATCCGGAAAATCCGATCTGATTTTTGAAAAAAAATCATGATACTCCTGTACATTAGTTGCTGCAGTAGATGGGATTTTCTTAGTGCGATTATAATATTCAAAAACTTCTTCTACAGATAGCTCTCCGTCCAAATAATCTTTTCCATCCATAATGATGTGCATGGGAGCTACTTGAATTTGATATTTTTCAACGAGTTCTTTCGGTAAATCTGCTCCACTGTCAGTTGATAAAATAATCTTTCTCATCGTATACACCTTCCACTTTACGCAGCCATTTCTGCGTACTTATTATTTTTATCTATAGTTATTACTGTAATATAAACTTACTTATAGATGAATTGAACCTCTACTATATTTATATGTAAGAGTTAGATTAGCAGTACCTGTTATGACATGCTCAATAGAAAAAAACGAATTCTTTTTCAAAAATTCGTTTTGTAATTTTAGTACTCATAATTTTTTGTTCTACTTCCAATTTAAAAACGTTCCTCAGTAAGATCAACATTTACAGAAACTGCCGCTTTATTTCCTCTGGCAGCCGAAATCATTAATGAAGACGGTCGGGCTGTTTCGGTTTCTCCCGCAATATAAACATTTTTTTCAGATGTTCTGCCAACACCATCTGTTATAACTTTTCCATTTTCATGTATTTCACATCCTAACATTTCCACTAGTTTATTAGGACGGTAATAGGTCGGCGCTACAAAACCATATGAACGCTTTACTGTTTCTCCTGACTCAAGTTCTATTTTTTCTAAATAGCCGTCATTACCAATTAAAGTTTTTATTCGATCCTCTATTATTTTGATCTTTCGTCTTTCTAACTGTGACGCCGCCTCTTTCGATAGTTTAAGGCCATTCGTTAGAACAACTAAATCTTTTGACCAGTTATAAATTAGTTTCGTTAAATGCATTACATGATCTTCTTTTTCCGCGATCACAACTAAAGGTTTATCCCGCTGTTCCCAACCATCGCAGTAAGGGCAGCTAAATAAACTTTTCCCATAATAGTTTCTTATGCTCGGTATGAAAAAAACCTCTTGAATTCCTGTAGCCAATATAATTTTTTCTGTCACATATTCCTGCTTGTTAGATGCTTTGACAGTAAATCTTTCATTATCTGTGTCCTTAATTATTTCAGTAACGGTTGCATTCACGTAGGATACCGATGGATAGTTATCCAATTCTTGCAATCCCATTTCTCTGAACTCCTGTGGATTGGTCCGATCCCGTGTAATAAATCCACGGGCCTCATCTGTCACGCGATTGCGATTCATTTTATCATCGAATAATACAATCTCTCTCCTAGCTCTACCTAAAACTAAACTCGCACTTAATCCTGCCGGTCCGCCGCCGATAATAATACAATCCAATACATCCACTTTTTTTCACCCACTTAATTTGTTTCTAATTTCATTAAATTCCCAGTATTTATATAGAAAAAACATCAATAATTCTTTATGCCCTATCTTGGATATTTTGAACCAAAAAACCAGAAGTATCCTTTAGTAAAAAATTTTTTATAAAACATTTAATGAATAGTGAAATAAATCAAAAAATTATAACTTTTAAATATATATTATAATTTACTGAAAAATCAATAGACAAAAGTCCTGTTATAATATATCCTTAATTCGTCTTCAAACCCCTCGTTTTGGGAATGAAAGTAAATACATAGGTAAAAGGTAGATGTAAAACATGAATATATTCAGTAATTTAACTATAAAAACTAAGTGGATGATGTTCATTTCACTCGCTGTTATTTTAGCAGTCGTCATCACAGTTATTTTTAGTCAGTGGACAGTACGAAATATTTTAACGGAAGAAAATGAGCAAACTTCTTCTAATAATGCAAAAAATGCTGTTGATCAAGTGTCATTAGGCTTAGAAAATTATGAAACAAATCTTCTGCAGTTCGGTCAGGTTATCGAAACGATTTTACAAAATGAACAAGTGGATTATTTACAAATCGATAAAATTACCAGAACATTGAAAGAGAATAATAAAAATTATTTATCCGTATATTACATGGACTTTAATACCGGAAAATTACATGTCACACCTCAAATCGATTATGAATGGGATGTACGTGATTCTCAAACATTCGCGAAATTGAACGCAAACCCCAACCTACAATGGATGGACGTCTATTTGGATACTGGCGTAAACAAGCTGATGACTTCTGTTATCGCCCCGGTATTTAAAAACGATGAACTTGTTGGTGCGGTCGGCTATGATATTGATTTCTCAACAATTGGTACAATTCGTGAAGGAATTGAAGCCAAATCATCTTCAAAATTAATGATTGTCGATCCAAATGGATTGATTATATCTTCATTTATTGAAGATGGGGACGGGAAAAATATTATTGCGGATAATTCCGGCAAGATTGAAGGGGTTACGGATTTATTAGATACTGCCAAATTAGAAGCAGAGTTTAAATGGCTCTCCGATGCCAAAAATGGAAGCAATAAAATTGAACAGTTTGAATGGAATGAAGTGAATTATACAGGTGAAGTTCAGGTAATCGAGAAAAATAATTGGCAAATTGTTTCTTTGGTAGATGCTGACAGTTATGCACAACAGTTAAAAGATTTTACAATTGCAGGTTGGATATCATTAGCAATCGGTTTAATAATAGGGTGTTTAATCGCCTATTTGATGGCACGTAAATTAGTAGGAATTTTTAATAACTTTAAAAAAGTATTCGAAAAAACAGCAAGTGGCGACTTTATTTCACGTTTTGAAACAAAATCAAATGATGAAATTGCAGACTTGGCAAATCACTACAACAAAATGCTTGATGAGGTCCGTAATTTAATTAATCAAGTAAATGAAAATTCAATAGAAATCCAACATTCTTCAAACAGTTTAGCGATTATTGCGAAGGAAAATGATCAAGCGTTAAATAATGTCTCAAACAGTATCGAAGAAATTGCTATAAATACAAGCACACAAGCAGAAAAAATGCATGATGGTTCTACAGCTATTCATGTATTGGCCGATGGTATAGAATCTATAGAAATAAAAACTCAGCAAATGGTAAAAGATGCAGACGAAGCATTGGTTGAAGTGCATACGAGTATTGATAAGGTTCAACAATTGGAAACATCCTATGCGAATTTAGAGCGAGCGTTCAATGAAGTAACGGTCGTAACTGGACAGTTAGATGGAAAAACGAAATCCATTTCAAAAGTAACGGATGTAATTGCTCAAATTACCGAACAAACAAATTTACTTGCACTTAATGCTTCAATTGAAGCTGCTCGAGCAGGTGAACATGGAAAAGGATTTGCGGTTGTAGCAGATGAAGTAAGAAGCTTAGCAGAAAGTTCAAAAGCAGCAACAACTAATATTCAGCAAATTATTTTAAGTATTTTAGAGGATACCGAACAACTCGTTCAAGTAATGGAGCAAACAAATGAGATTAGCGAAGATCAGAAGTCAGCCGTTAATACTGTAGATAATGCTATTAAACAGCTGTCCGATACATTGGAAAATATGAAAGTATCAATTTCAAACACGATGGAAAATGTATCAACAATGCAACAGCAAAAAAATGTCGTTGTATCTTCAATAGCAGTTGTTAATGAAATGACAACAGAAGTTACAGCAGAAACTCAAGAAATTGCAAGTTCAATCGAAGAACAAACGTCTGCTACTTCTGAAGTAACGATGCATGCTACTCATTTAAATAACCAGGTTGAAAAATTAACTGAGTCGGTTTCTAAATTTAAGCTATAAGAAATTAGAGAACCCCGATACCACAATTTAATGAGTATCGGGGCTTTTCTTATAAAACTTAACAATCCTTCTTATTCTGTTTTTGGTTTTTATTACGATTTTGGTTTTGGTTCTGATTTTGATTAAAGTTTACTTCCTGAGCAAATTCTTCTCTGTTTGCTCGCGGTCTGTTAGCATTTTGATTTTGGTTTTGCTGTTTTTTGTTATCCTGAGTTTTATTATTTTTATGTTTATTGTTACCCATTCCAACTCACCTCCACTAACAGTGTGTGTGGAAAGCAAATTTCTATCCCATTGTTTAACTAAAAGCTTTGCTGTAAATTTCACCCAATTCCGCTGCGTTATCTTGCCAATTTGTCGCTTCCCCATTAACGATTTGGCTGAATACATCAAGACATTGATGCCATCCTGCCGCGGTATTCACCGCCCATGAAGCATCATCGAAAGTATGAATAAATTTCATTTTACATCCTCGATTATCTTCTTCCAATGAAATATTTATCAAATCATCAACTTCACGGAAACTAAACAAATATGGCTTTTCCAGTTCTGTAATTGTTGCTGTATATGTTGTCCCTACACCATCATCAAAAGCAATCTGACCACCAAGTTTGACATCCATTTCCCCTGTTGCGAAAGGATACCACTGCATAAAGTGTTCAGGACTTGTCAAAATAGAGAAAACATCTTCCGGAATGACAGAAAAAAATCGTTCAAATTTTAAAATATAGCGGCCGTTTAATTCATGTAGTGTTCCATAATCTTTCATCGTATGATGCTCCTTCTCTTATATTATTTATACCCTTTATTGTACTAAATATTTATAGCCAAAAAATGAATCTAACATGAAATCCTCTCGAACACTTTCACAAACTTCGATACGTATGAGTATGCTAAGAAAAGAGCCCAATTTAATTTTACAATTGAATGAAAAGTAGAGAGGAATGGTATGAGTGTATCCTAATTATACAAATGGTTTTACCTATCCACTTAGTGCTTCCTACGCGCAACCCTTTTCCCAATATACTGCACCACTTCGGCATTTTTTAACTCGGCAACAGAGCAATCTTGATCAGCGTTGTATAAGTAAAACAGAGGCCGATTATATGGCAATGAATCGATTACTTTGGATGGAACATGTTAACTGGACGCGGATGACGATTATTAGCATCGTGTTCCAATTGCCTGATTTACCATTTGTACAAAAGCGCCTCCTGCAAAACGCAAATGACTTAGGCAATTGTCTGCGCCCATTTTATGGCGACCAAATTGCAGATTACTACGCTAAGCTTATTCAAGATCACCTAGTCATTGCTGCGGAACTTGTAACAGCAGCTATCAAAGGAGATACAAATACAGTGAATACTAAAGAAAAAGAATGGTATAAAAATGCGGATAATATTGTTTTATTTTTAAGCTATCTAAATCCATACTTATCCAAAGATGCACTGCAGGAAATGTTCTATAAGCATTTAGAGTTAACTAAAAAAGAAGCCGTGACAATGATTCAAAAAGACTATCAAACGGATATTGAAGTGTTTGATGAAATTGAAGCTGAGGCATTGGCTATGTCCGATGTGATCGCATCAGCAATTGTAATGCAATTTTTTTACCGATTTAAATGTCCGTTCAACTATTAAATAAAGTGGAAATGCTCGTTCAAAATTATGCAAGGTTCCAGGAAATAACTTTGCCAACGGTGATTACCTTGAACCTTGTCAATACATTTATTGCCATCACACTCAGACTGTAACGATTCAATTTTATCCTTTCAAGTATTGCAACCCAAGCAGGAAATCTTTATGTAGGAAATAACGTTACAGAAAATATTAAATATTCAAACATAAAATAAAATTAGGTACTTCTCGAACTTTGGTTAGCCTTTCATCCTGGATATCTAAATTGGGAGGATATATCAAGTTAACTAATATGAACTAGTTAACTTGATATTTAGTCGTAATCGATAGCCTATAGAATAACATTAAGTGACACATTCTTCAGATAGCGATAATAACCTGAAGTTTTCAATACAAGAAGTCATCATAGTAGGAGTTGCTGCTCATGCGCCGGCATTTTCGGGACGTTCGGCGTTTCCCGCACATGCTGCACCCGCATTTTCGCGACGTTCGGCGTTTCCCGCACGTGCTGCATCCGCATTTTCGGGACGTTCGGCGTTTCCCGCACATGCTGCACCCGCATTTTCGGGACGTTCGGCGTTTCCCGCACATGCTGCACCCGCATTTTCGGGACGTTCGGCGTTTCCCGCACGTGCTGCACCCGCATTTTCGGGACGTTCGGCGTTTCCCGCACATGCTGCACCCGCATTTTCGGGATGTTCGGCGTTTCCCGCAAGTGCTGCGCCCGCATTTTCGGGACGTTCGACGTTCCCCGCTCGTACACCGCTTATTTCGTGAAGTTCCATGTTCCCCGCTCGTGTGACGTTCATTACCAATAGGGTCTTGGTACATGAAGTGATTTAAACCTAAGTTATTCGCCATATTTACTGCATTCTGGATAAGTGACATATTCAAACCTCCTTTCATCTTTTTTAGGAAAGAAGGTGAATTCCTTTATCCGATATAACTTATATCTCTGCACTTTTCTTTCCCTAATTGTAATATATGAGTTTGACCTAAAGGTTTCAGAGTCAATCGCATAGGTTTAGAAAGTAAAATATAAACTCTATATCTTTTTGTCGAGCCTTATTTTTTTGGTTTATGTGAATTTAATTATGAAAGGAAAGAATTCGCGTGAATGACAGCAGAACAATACCTGAATATCAGCTTTTTATTCACCCTTTAGATTTAAGTGAACTTCGGAAAGACATCTGGTGTGACGACCCGATCTCTGCAAAGCTAACGGTTAACAAAAGAAAGTATGATATTGATATCGCCTATCGTGGCTCTCATATTCGGGACTTTCAAAAAAAGTCTTATCATATTACATTTAAAAAACCAAGTACGTATAGAAATGCCAAAGAAATTCATATCAACGCAGAATATAAAGATCCTTCTCTATTAAGAAATAAACTATCGCTCGATTTTTTTAATGAAATAGGTTGTTTATCACCAAAGTCTCAGTTTGTAAATATTAAATTGAATGGGAAAAATGAGGGGCTTTATTTAGAACTAGAATCAGTGGATGAGAATTTCCTTAAGGATCGACAACTACCACAAGGGCCAATATTCTATGCGGTTGATGGCGATGCTAATTTTTCTTTAATGAGTGATCTTGATAAAGATGTAAAAAAATCACTTAATGTTGGCTACGAATTAAAATATGGGGAAGCACAAGATGAATTATATTTGCAAAATATGATTATAAAAATTAATACCATTTCAAAAGCTAAATTTGAGAATGAAATTATGAAATATATCAATGTTGATCAATATCTCAGGTGGTTAGCTGGCGTTATTTTCACCCAAAATTTTGATGGTTTTGTTCATAATTATGCTTTATACCAGAATAGCGAAACCAGACTATACGAAATTATCCCGTGGGATTACGATGCAACATGGGGAAGAGATGTAAACGGAAAAGTGATGGAGGAAAATTATTTACGTATCGAAGGATTTAATACGCTTACCGCAAGAATTCTCGATGTAGAAAATTTTCGGCGACAATATAAAAATATGTTAAAAGGTATTATGAACAATCAATTTAATGTAGACTATTTGAAGCCGAAAATACAAGGAATGCATGATTTAATAAGACCATATGTTCAGAAAGATCCATACAAAAAAGATGAGATTGATTTATTTGATAAGGAACCAGAGTATATATTGAATTTTATTGAAGCACGGGCGAAATATATAAAAGGAAATTTACATTCGTTAGATTAAGTGGTTGCGTCATTTCGCAAAACCCTCTTTCCAATAAAATTTGTCAATATCCATACTTTTAATGGAAAAATAAAAACCACCCTATTTTAAATAGGGTGGCATCTTGAAAAGGTTTGTTCTCTAAATATCTACTGAACAAACCAGCTTACTTTTACTCTTCTGTTGTTGTAGTATCTTCAGCACCAGCTACAGTAGGAGGAGGAGTCAAAGCAAAAAGTAGAGGAACTTGTGCAGTTGCTCCTGCAGCTATTGTAACTTGTTGAATTTGTAATACTTTTAAAGTAAGGTCTAACACAATTTTTTCACGTAAAGTGTGGAAAGATCCATCATGGTATGTGGAGTTCGGTGAAAAATCAAGTTCATAGAAGTTGGCAGCAACTAATTCACCATATGGCTGCTCATTGTATTTCACAAGGTTTTGGAAGAAGTATTTATCCAAACGAGCGTCCATTTGAGTTTTTTCGTTAACGAAGTTAGCTTCTGCATTTTCAGAGATACCGATAATTGGGAAGTTGAAGAAATCCCCTGTTGCAGCATTTAATTCGGCAAATCCTGAAAACTTAACATTTGCAATACGGTCTTGAAGTGGTGCATTGTAATCTGCAGAAGCGTATTCAATATTTTTACGAATATGTCCTGATACAAATAATTTTGCTCTTCTTGCTGTGAAATAGTCAGTGCCAGGAATTCGTACGAATGGCGCTACTGGTACTAGTTTTACTTGATCTAAAAATACATGTTTTTTAACTCGTTTGATCTCAGTAGCTGGCGGATAAAGGGAAATATCTGACTCAACGACAATTTGAAGCGTTCTTTCTGCAATTACTACTGGAATTTTAAAAAAAGGAGTTAAAAGTGGAGATCCCACTAGAGTAACAGCTGAATCAGAAACAGGAATTTGCTGATGTGATTTTACCCCATGATCCTCCCCTGGTTTACAATTTTTAGCTTGCTTTCCATAGCCATCATTCATTGAGTGGCCATCATTCATTGGATAATTTTGATCCATTATCTAAAACCCTCTTTCTTTTTTGTTAGAGTCAAAGTTTCACTCTACATTCCTAACATATGAATAGATGATTTTATGTCATGGGCTAGTAAAATAGTCATATGAATCAATTTTGTAAAACATTTTTATGCAAATAAAGAAATGAATTTTCAATTTTCCATTCATTATTTAAAAATATATTTCCAGTATGGCAGAAAAGCATGTCCTTCTTATTCCAAAAAAAATGCTACTCTATGATTATTTCGAGTAGCAATCCAGTTCAATAAATTGGTCCTGCATCAAATGAATAGACAATTGCGCGACACCATTAACTTGCAGCTGTTTTTCCTTTGGATTTAATTCTTGATTCCATACAAAATGGACTTGCTTTAATTGACTTTGAATGGGTTCTGCAAACTTTTGATAAGCTTCATAGTGGTAATTGGAATCATGTTCCTGTTGAAATTGGAACATAAATTCTTTTTGATTACTAGCAGGAAGATCAGGTACGGATAGCCAGTGAATATTTTCTGTCTTTTTCCATGGAATAGTGATTTTCAATGAATGGATTTCATTTTCCAATTTTTTGTTACTAAATTCAATTTCTGCGATGAATTCCCCTTTTAGAAAAACTGTCTTTGAAGGTAATACAACTTTACAATCAAGCGATTGAACGGACCATTCAACTTTCAATATATTATCAAGCGGCATTAACAGATCAGTTGATTCAACAATATCTACATCTGTTTCTAATTCCGCCAGCAATACCGGCAGCTTGACAGTTGTTGTTTTTTTCTTTCCGATAAAATCGGTAATATGAGTGCTTTTCCGGTAAAGCTGCTCATCGTCTATTTTCTTAAAACACGCTATGTTATATGGGTTATTTTTGTTAATATTATCATCTTCACATTTTGTGTCATCAAAGTTTGTAAATGAACTATCTTGCTTTTCTTCCAGTAATTCATCGCTTTCTGAAAATACCGAGGAAAAATTTTTTTCCAAAATGTCAGTATTTTCATCCAACGCATCAATTTCTATTTCATTCGTGTTACTATCTTGCTTCTCTTCCTGCGACTCATCGCTTTCTGAAAGCATCGTTAAGAATTGTTCTACCATCTTGTTGGTATTCTCATCAAACCCATCATTATCTTCTTTGTTCAGGTTACCGTCTTGCTTTTCTTCTTCCAACTCATCGCTTTCTGAAAGCATCGTTAAGAATTTTTCTACCATCTTGTTGGTATTCTCATCAAACCCATCATTATCTTCTTTGTTCAGGTTACCGTCTTGCTTTTCTTCTTCCAACTCATCGCTTTCTGAAAGCATCGTTAAGAATTTTTCTGCCATCGTATCGGTACTTTTATCCAACGCATCATTATCTGCTTCATTCATGTTACTATCTTGCTCTTCTTCCTCCAACTCCTCGCTTTCGGAAAGCATCGTTAAGAATTTATTTACCATCATATCTGTACTTTCATCAATCGCATCATTATCTTCTGGATTCAGGTTACCGTAATGCTGTTCTTCTTCATCCAACTCTTCGTTTTCGGAAAGCATCGTTAAGAATTTATTATCTATCGTGTCAGTACTTTCATCCAACGCATCCATAACTGCTTCATTCGTGTTACTGTTTTGAATTTCTTTCTGCAATTCATCGACCTCTGAAAACATGGTGAAGAATTTATCTTCCATAATGCCGTGATCTTCATTAACATTTTTATTATCTGGATTATTGGTATATTCTTCACCTAAGTTATTTTCAGCTGTGGATGTATTTTCACTCGGAGTTGATAAGGAATTGTTAGCCTCAAGCATATGAGAGAATTCCTTAATTAAATTTGAAACTACTTCTTTCCTGCTCTTTTTCTCTATATGTGAGTTTTTGTCTGGAGCAATATTAAATGATAATTCTTCTGATGTATTTTCATTCAAAGGCTTTTCTATCGAATCAACCTTTGGTGGTGAAAACATAACTGGTTTTGAATCGTTTATTTTTCCAAATTGATTATTTATATAGAAGGAATGCTTTTTTGTATTGTCATAATCATTTTTTTTTCGACTTTGTTGATTTTCCTTCTGTTCGAATCCTCCCTGATTATCTATAGCAAAGTGAATTGGGTTGGTTGGATTTCTATAATAATCATAAACTTTACCTTGAAATGAGTCGGGGTCTACATATTGATTCCGGAAATTATTCATCGCTTTTGGAAGGAATGCTTATACGCACCCCTTCCTTTCCCCTCCTTACGAAAAGCTAAAGATTCCTTTTCACTCTAGTAAACATTCACCAGTCATATTTTAAAAATCTCTAGTATTAAATTCTTAACAATAGTCATCACAATCGTCATCACAATCGTCATTTGTTGTTGAAGATACACGAATTTGTTGATTTTGAAGTACTTTTAACGTAATATCAACAACCATTTTTTCTTCAAGTTGAGTAAAAACCCCTTCACCAATAGGGGCATCCTTTGACAAATGAGATCGATCGATCGCTTCATCCCACTCAATAATATTACTTGAAACTAACTCACAAAATGGTAATTCATTGTAATATTGAGTGGAATTTTGATGAAATTGAGAAAGATCGCTTGATAGAAATTCATCTTTTTCCGGAAAACCGCTTGGCAAAGATTCCGAAATTAAGAAATCAAACTCACTCCGTTTGTTAGTTGCAGGTTGAACAGGTTTTCTCAAGTAGTGTTTGATTTCCGTTACACAACTAAAAGGAACATCAACCGTCAGGGAATTTATGCTGGAAGAAATGGTTTTTATATTACAATCGGGTTCTGTCATTGGGCTCGCATATTGAATATTTTTTCGCACGAACCCTTTTATAAATAATTTATTCGTTGGCAGAAGCAATCTGCATTGTACTATTTTAATCTGTTTTTTCACATCTTTTATTTCCAAGACAGGCTTAGGAAATTTAATACATGCGTCTAAATTTACTTGTACCGTGAGTTCGGCTAACACTACCGGAACTTTTGTATATATTTTCCCAATACTTACATGGGGTTTATGAGGTTTATTATCACACTCATTTAAATTTGACGAGATTTTACATACATCACTTTTTTTATCTTCGAACATCTTGCCCCTCCTAAATATCAATTAGTGCATCATATGCGGGCTAAATGCCCATCCTCTGGGCGAATACCTATTGTTATATTTAGCATGAAATTAAAAAGTACAGGCACGTGTGGGCTATTGTTCTGCATACAATTAAAAATGAGAGGTGAGTGAAATATGGAAGGGAAAAACCTTCTTGCGGTAGATTGTGGGAATAGCTGGTATAAAGCTTTATCATCTGATGATGGATATTATCGGGATTATCAGATTCCAAATGCAATCTCTTTATACGATGAGGAGTTCCATGAAAAGCCTTATGATGAGGAAGATATCAAATTTGAAGAAAATCTGATTGTTGAACTCAAAAGTCATGCCATCATCGATAAAAGGGAAATATTCTATATAGGAAAGGCAGCCACTAAACAACGTGATGTAAGTTTAACCGGATTCAATAATCAAAAAGTCGAGGAAGATCGCACTTATATTCTCTTATTTGGTTTAGCTGCATTTCATGCGATATGCATAAATCCTGAGGAAACCGAAATAAACTATCACATTGATCAATTAGCGGTATCACTGCCAACTACTCAATATAAGGAAATGAAAGATAAGTTTAGACAACGGTTGTCAGGGGCCCATACCGTGATTTTTCATAAAGTACCAGGTGTTACAGAACCGAAAGAAATAACAGTTAAATTGTATGTAGAAGATGTCATTATCGGAGCGGAAGGTGCCTGTGCTTACCTTGGATTAACACGAGATCAAGAGACACTGGGAATCAAAGACGATGAGCTAGTTAGGGATTCACAGAAAGGGATTATTATTGGGGATTTAGGAGGGGATTCTGTTGATTTTGTCGGAATCAAGAATAATAAACCAGTTGCTTCTGTAGAAGGAGAAACATTTGGCATTAATCAATTCCTCGATAATATTATTCAAAAGGTGAGTAAAAATGAATTATATAAATTTGATTCTCGTGCAGAATTAGAGGAAAAATTGGCTGCCGGACAATCAGAATGGTATGTGGAGCCTTTTGCAGGTGTCAGAAAAGATATAAGTAAATATATTGTTCCACAATTAAAATCAATGGCCATCAAGTATTTGGAACATTTTGATCGGGTCAGAAGCAGTTCTAGCGAAATCAAGGGAGCTACACGGTATATTGCGGTCGGAGGTGCTGCCAAGCTAGCACAGAAGCAAATACAGGAAGTTGCTGTTCGATGGGCTGATAGAGGTCGTCCAATTCAATTGACATTCCCCGAAAATATGGAGAAATTAAACGTTCATGGTCTGATGATTCTAGCAAAAATGAAGCAAATTAAGGCTCAAACAGAAACTGAAAACCTCATCTCTGTGAGAAATTAAGGATGATGGATATGTCTAAATTATATACAGACTATTTCAATAAGACTGCACTAACAGTTCCATCACATTTTATCGATGTTAAAAGCGGAGAAACCGTGGGGGTTTCAATAGAAATCTTAAAACAAATCGAATACCATGCCGAAAATCAGACACTTAATCATTTATTATTATCAGCACTTACTGAATATTTTCATCCAGCTAAAAAAATCCAGCCAAATGAAGATATTTTA
The DNA here is from genome assembly GCF_038630735.1 of Solibacillus sp. FSL K6-1781. Lineage (GTDB taxonomy): Bacteria > Bacillota > Bacilli > Bacillales_A > Planococcaceae > Solibacillus > Solibacillus silvestris. Next base: position 3,672,724 of record NZ_CP152038.1, read on the forward strand.
GTGGCATTGGTCGAAATCAAGCAATTGCTGCAGGGACATCAAGTAAATAATGTATATGCAAGCATTCCAACGAAAAAGGTCAAAACAAACTCAACTCTTTTAGATATACAGGAAGTCGATGATATTCTGGATGTTTTTGGAGGGTAAATTGTATAGGTGAACTTTAGGGGAGAGTTCACCTATTATTAAAACACTACCACGTTTCTATAGTCGTACAGCTGGTAAAGTAGTAACTGCACAGAAACAGGACAAGTCTACAGTAATGCAGATTCCTGTTTTCATTAAGTCGCTAACATATTGATGGTTAATTTGTTCACAAGGGCTCATGAACTTATTGCACCGATCTCTTTTTGGTTTAAACGTTAAAAGTTCCAATTCCGCACAATTGCCTTTTATTTCTCTGACCTTGAAAATAAAACTAGTAATGCATATGAATTTTTTATCCTTCATTCCTGCCGGACAAGCCGTTACGCCTTCACCTTTAAATGGTTCACACCCACAATACAGAATAACCGGAATTGTGTTTTTACTAAATTTTTTGTGTTCTTTCTCTTCTAATCGTTCTTCAAACGATTCATCGCATGAAGAACATTTCTTGTCATGATCATTCTCGGCTTTCCTTTGTGCTTTTAAAATTGCCTCAAGAATTTCTTCTACGCATGCGCCTTTATGTTTATCCTTATTGCAATTCCCCTTGCAATGACCTTCTTCTTTGTAACTTGTAAAATATTCTTGATTATAACTGCTCTCTTTTTCATTGTTATACATGTCTTTCACTCCCAATAAATAATATTTTCTTTTTATCATATGGGTAGATTTAGTGTTTTGCTTGAATACATCGCCTATCGACAGAGGAAATTTGAGTACCGCTCAGAGAATCTTTTCAAAACATATGACTTGTCAATTGTTGACTCATCAACTAAAATAAAATCCTACTCCAATTTCGATAAAGAAGGGTGAAAAAAATGTCACAACAAAAATCAGCTTTAGAAAAATTAATGGATGAACGTAAATCAGTTCGTAAATATGAACCTGGTGTTACGATTCCCCGTGAGACAATTCAACATATTTTACAGCAAGCAACATCAGCACCTTCATCAAGTAACTTACAGCCTTGGCGCTTCCTTGTTATTGACGATCAGGAGCAAAAGAAAGAGTTGCGCATCGCTGGATTTAATCAGGAACAAATTGAAACATCATCTGCAATAATTGCAGTCATTGGCGATATCGAAATGTATAAAAATGCTAAGCAAATTAATGATTTAAATGTTGAGTTAGGCTATATGCCACGTGAAATTGCAGATATGATGATTTCAAATTCTGAAGCATCGTACAGCAATTTTTCGGATGCTGAACGCAGTAATATTGCACATTTGGATTCAGGTTTAATTTCTATGCAAATCGTACTTTTAGCGAAGGACATGGGCTATGACACAGTAATAATGGGCGGCTTTGATAAAGCAGCATTCGCTAAAAGATATGAGTTGCCTGCCAATGAGGTTCCGATGATTTTAATCGCTATCGGAAAAGCTGCTATGCCAGCACGTAATTCATCTCGTTTACCATTCGACCAAGTTATTCGTTTTTCTAGCTAATGGACTTATAGGAGCCTTTGCCTGACATGTTCAATTAAAATTTTTTAGACTTTATCCGAATGAACGGAAATGCTACCATATAGGGATACTTGGAACGAAGAGCAATCAATGTAAGGAGGTATAGTATGGAAGTTTGTTTGGATGATAAAAAACAGATGATCATGATGTTAAAAAGATTAGACCGTCATGTAACACAAATATTTGAAAAAAGAACAGAAGTCAGTTTAACGAGATATGAAATATTAGTTTCTTTAATAAAAAAAGGAAGCGTTTCTCAAAAGGTTCTGCAACAATCTTTAGCTATCGATCAATCTGCAATTACGCGCCATTTAAAGCTGCTTGAAGAACAGCAATATGTGGAACGTCAACGCAATGCAAAGAACAACCGAGAAGTTCTTGTAACGATTACCGATAAAGGACGAGCATTACTTGAAGGTTGCACAATGTTTAAAGATCAATTTCTGAATGACCTTTATGAAGATTTTTCAGATAGCGAATTACAGCAGCTTAAACAGTTTCTTACGCGTTTAAATCATAATGTAGAGAAGCTTTAATCGTTGCATAATAATAAAGTAAGAAGAACGATTTTCTATATCAGTAAATCGTTCTTCTTTTTTTGCTCTCATAACCCTTTTTACTACTGGCGTTTCCAATAAATTAATGTAATTACGGATAGTTTTAAATGAGAATGTTTATCATCTGTGATATACTATAACTATAAAGAAAATTAGCATTACTTAAGGAGAATGTTTTATGCAAATATATTGGACGAAAATAAACAAAATTATTGATGAAACACCAGAAGTTAAAACGTTTTTGCTCGACCTTCCCGAAGACTTCACATGGGAAGAAGGCGCCCACACCCACCTTGCATTAGAAGGTTTCAATGCTGGTGATCAGCCAAATAAAAGCTTAGTTCGTCATATGTCAATCTCCACATTACCAAATGAGCAGACTGTCGGGATAACAACCCGTATTAAAGAACTGTGCTCTGAATTTAAATCGATTTTAAGAAATCTCGAAGTCGGCGATAAAGTTGCACTCTTTAAAATCCATTCCAATGTACCGCTGAAAAGACAAAATAGAAATATTTACTTATTGTCTTCCGGTGTAGGTCTTGCAACGTTTAGACCGCTTGTACTTACTTATTTTGAACGTCCTGACAACATTAATCGCATTCATTCGCTTACTATCGATTCAACAAAAGACTACTTATTTACCGATATTTTCGAATCTGCACCTGATAAAAACTTCACATCACAGTACGTCGATAATCGTAAAGATTACTATGAAGAAGTGAAAAAACTTGCTGCTGATCGAGACGGTCTGTTTTATGTTGTCGGCAGCGACGAGTTTATTATGCAAAACATTGATACGTTACGTGAACAAGGTATCAAACCAGAACAAATTGTCCTTGATAAACGCGAACGACAATTACCTAACTTTTTCCCGGCGGAATCTACAATTTAAATGATTATATGAAACGGGGCTATCCGAAAGAGTCGTTCTACTCTTAGGATAGCCCCGCTTTTTTATCTTTATATTAAACTAACTCCAACCAAGCGACCGCTACAACATGTGGCGGGTGTGAAGTGAGCAATAGTTTACTTTAAATATTCCGCAAAGAAGTCTACCAATGCACTATAAAATTCAATTCGGTTTTCTTCATTTGCAAAGCCGTGACCTTCATTGTCTTTTACCATATACTCAACTTCCACACCTCTATTTTTAAGTGCCTGTACGATTTGGTCTGATTCTTGTTTATTCACACGCGGATCATTCGCCCCTTGTGCTACAAATAAAGGTGTTTTAATTTTATCGACATGGAATACCGGTGAAGCAGCTTTTAACAGTTCTTTATCCTTTTCAGGGTGGCCTACACGCTCATAGAACATATTTCGTTGTGTTTCCCAATATGGAGGGATTGTTTCCAATAATGTAAAGATGTTCGAAACCCCTACATAATCAACTGCTGCAGCATATAAGTCTGGTGTGAATGTTATACCGGCCAATGTTGCATATCCCCCAAAGGAAGCACCGTAAATACCGATCTTTTCTGCATCAGCGATACCCAAATCAATTGCCCATTGTACTCCATCTGTAATATCATCTTGAATTTTTAATCCCCATTGTTTGTTGCCCGCTTCAAGGAACTCTTTACCATAACCTGTGGATGATCTAAAGTTCGCTTGAAGAACTGCATATCCTTGATTTGCTAATAACTGTACTTCATTATTAAAGCCCCACATATCCCGAGCCCATGGACCACCATGCGGAATGACAACTAACGGTAAATCTTCAGCTATTTTATTTTTTGGTAATGTTAAATAACCATGAATTATTAGACCGTCTCTCGCTTCATAGGAAATAGAATGCATCTCCGCCAAATTACCAGCATCCAACCATGAGCCTAACTCTGCTAATAATGTCATTGTTTCTGTTTCAGCATCATAATAATAATACTTTCCATAAACAGTATCGCTTGAAACACTTACGATAAATTTCGTCATTTCCTTATTGTAATCGTTAATCCCAAATTCACTTGCACTTACACCAAGTTGGTCTTTCATTTTATTGAAAAGATTTTCAAACTCGCTATCAAAGAAATTATAGTGAACTTTATCTGTGATATACGCAGCGTAAAGAAGTTGATCTTTTGTTGAGCTGTAAAGAGCCCCTGAAATATCTACGAGTGGATTTGAGAAAACTACTTCTTCTTTGCCCTCTAAATCATATTTTACTAGTGCCGCTTTATCTCGACCCTTATCAGATACGGCATAAATAAATTGATTGTCTCTAGAAAATCCTAGTGGTGAAACTGTTTCACCAGCATCAATTGAGATAAAGGGTTGGAACTCATCTTCTTCTGTTTCACGATATAAAACAGCACCTACTACACCGTCAGATGCTACAGCCATTCGAATTTGTCCATTGCTATCGGGAATCCAGCTTAAAATATTCCCAGGATTTTTTGCTACTAACTTCGTTGCACCCGTCTTTACGTTTAATTTATAAACATCAAATACCGTTGCATCTTCTTTGTTCATCATGATTAAAATTTCATCTTCAACATCTTTCAAATAATCGATAGGAAGTACGACAACATTCGGGTACGGCGTTAAATCTTTTTCTTCTGCACCGTTAAATGAAGATGAGTAAATATGATAATTTTCATCTCCCCCATTATCCTTCAAATAATACATATTATTATCTTTCCAGAAAAGCCCCGCGATATCTCGATCAGTTGTACTTGTTACTCGCACAGGCTCGCTCTCATCATCCATATTCTTTATAAAAACATTTAACCTGCTTTGCCATTCTGCAGCGTAAGCAATATATTCGCCATCTGGAGATAATTGATAACCTAAACTACCAGGATTTCGCATAAAATCTTCGACAGATATTTCCTGTACCCCTGTGTTATCAATATCTTTGTTTTGATAGTCTTTTACATTACTAAACATTTTGTAAACCTTTGCTTTTGTAATCAGCTGTAAATCGGAAACACCTTTAAAAAATCCTAGCTTTTCAGCTGTTTTTCTATAATCATCGAGCGTTTCCTCATTTGTTTCTGCACCAAGGGCTTTTACTAAAATAAGTGCAGCCTGTTTTTCAGTAATATAGTTGCTTGTATTTTCGAACTCATAATCACCAAGCCAATTTTCAATGACTTCTGTTCTCATATAGTCCGAAGCATGCTGAAAAGTTAAAGCTGTGACAGCTTCTTCAAGAAAATCTTCAATAGTTACATTTGATTCTTGACTGGCAGCTAACCCAGTTGTTGAATCGTTTGCAAAAGCAGAAAACGGTAACGAGACTAATAATGATATCGTTAACAAAACTGATAAAAAGCTTTTTTTCACAATATTCCCTCCTTTATAATTACAAATTTAATAATAGCGCACAAAAGTTAAATTAATAACATATATTACAAATTATTCATTATTTTTACATATATATAAAATTAAATTCCATTAATATGCATATTTATGAAACTCATTTATAGAACAAACGTATATATTAATTTACTCAAGTTAAGTGAAATAACCGGAGCATTCAAATATTTTCAAGAAGGTCACGCTCAAGGCAGCTTCTTTTCATCCCCATTTGTTATTATGCTTCCTGTAAATTAATGATATTGACAAGTTATATTTTCATTTTAAAACAACAAAAAAACCGAATGATGTAGTAGAATCACTCAGCTTAATCTTTTAACGTTATTTTAAATCTGTATCTGATAATGTAGGAATTATTTTCTGATCAATTTCACTAATAAAAGAATTTAAAATGTCAATTTGCTCTTCTAGTTTTTTCTTATGCTGAATTAATATAGCTTGTGTATTAATCTCTTCCTGCTCTAAATTCAGCGTTGATATATTTTCTCTTATATCCTCAATTGACATGCCTAGACTTCGAAAACATTTAATTAATTTTAAAAGTTCAATGTCTTGTTCATCAAATATTCGATGCTTTTGTTCATTTCTTTTTATTGGTGGAATTAAATCTATTTTTTCATAGTATCGAATTGAACTTGCAGGTATTTCAATTAAGAGGCTCGCTTGTTGAATTGTATACACGAGGTGTCCTCCTTGACTTAAAGTATGGTTTAACCTATAAGCTTGATAGTATCAAACTTAAAGGAGATTGTATAATGAAAAAGATATTATTAGTAGTAACGAATACCTCTAAGTATCCCAATTTAGATCGTGCAACAGGATTATGGTTAGGAGAAGCTGTTCACTTTGCAGCTGAAATAGAAAAAGCAGGGTATGAAATTGATTATGTGAGCCCTAAAGGTGGCCATACACCACTTGACCCACATAGTTTACAAGCTGATCAAATGACAGAATTAGATTGGCAATATTACGCAAATGCTGAATTCTTAAATAAACTAAGCACTACTTTGCCGGCTGACTCTATTAACCCAAATGATTATGATGCTATCTATTATGCAGGTGGTCATGGAGTTATGTGGGATTTCCCAGAAGACGAATACCTGCAAAACATTGCAAGCACTATTCACGCTAACGGTGGCGTTGTTTCTGCTGTTTGTCATGGAGTTGTAGGATTATTAAATATTAAAAATGGTGATGGTGAATATTTAATTAAAAATACTAAAGTGACCGGTTTTACTAACACAGAAGAAATGGCTGTTGGACTAGATAAAGTCGTTCCATTTTTAACTGAAGATGAACTTGTTCGTAAAGGTGCTAATTACGTAAAAGATGCTGATTGGTCAGTATTCACTGTAACTGATAATCGGATTGTTACAGGACAAAATCCTGCATCAGGTGGCGCAGTTGCCAAAGATGTAATTAAATTATTAAAATCACTTTAATACAAAATTAACTCAAAAAATTGATGCGTAAAAGCATTTTTAACCTCAAAAAAGCTGTGCTAAAATCCCCATACAATGTGGATTTTTGACACAGCTTTTTTATTGTACTTCTATACTAACTCCAACCAAGCAACCGCTTCACAGTGTGTCGTGTGCGGGAACATATCGACCGGCTGTACTTCCTGCGTTTTATATCCGCCGTCTTCTAAAATACGGAGGTCGCGCGCAAGGGTTGCGGGATTGCACGATACGTAAACTACACGCTTCGGTTTTTGCTCGATGATTGTACTCAATAACGCTTCATCACAGCCTTTACGCGGCGGATCGACTACTAATACATCTGCTTCCTTACCTTCTTTGTACCAGCGGGGAATGACTTCCTCTGCCGGGCCAGCTTCGAAATATGTGTTTGTAAAACCGTTTAATGCGGCATTGCGTTTTGCGTCTTCGATTGCCTGCTCGACTATTTCAACACCCATTACATGACCCGCTTTTTGGGCTAAAAACAGTGAAATGGATCCGATACCGCAGTAGGCATCGATTACGCGTTCATTGCCTGTCAATTGTGCATAGTCCAGCGCCTGTTTATAAAGCACTTCTGTTTGAACCGGGTTGACTTGATAAAACGAGCGTGCCGAAATTTCAAAACGGACATTGCCGATTGTATCTTCAATTGTATCCTTGCCCCAAAGTGTGAATGTGTCATTGCCGAATATAACGTTTGTTTTCTCGCCGTTTACATTTTGGACAATGGACGTGACATTCGGGATAAGCGCTCGGATTTTTTCGATTACCGCGCTCGCCTGCGGGAATTTCTTAGATTTTGTAACGAGTACGACCATTACTTCGCCTGTTGCGCGACCTTTACGAACGACAACATGACGCAGCATGCCTTGATGGGATTTTTCATCATACGGACGCAAACCTAAAATTTCCAACTCACGTTTCAAGTCTGCCATGACAACATCGGCTTCTCCTGTTTGAATTAAACAACGTTCCATATCAACAATTGAGTGTGACTTCGTTTTATAGAAGCCTGCCACCATCTGACCTGATTCGTTTTGCGCAAAAGGTATTTGTGATTTGTTGCGGTAATGCCAAGGCTCTTCCATCCCTTTTACCGGATGGACAGGTGCGTCGATTTTACCAAGACGCTTCATCACATTTGCGACCATATTTTGTTTCCATTTTAATTGTCCCTCATACGAAAGATGCTGTAATTGACATCCCCCACATTGCGAAAAATAGACACATGGCGCTTCTACACGATCAGGCGACTTTTCCAGTATATTCACTACTTTTGCAAACCCATAATTCTTTAATGTTTTCATTACATGAATCTCGGCAGTTTCTCCAGGAAGTGCCCCTTGTATGAATAATGGATAGCCATCGATTTTCGCGACGCCATTGCCATCATGTGTTAAATCTTCTATATAAACTGTTTGACGATCATTTTTTTTAATAGGTGCAGACATGTTCATTTCTTCCTCTCATTTCAATCACTTTATTGTACCATGCTCCATATAATTTGCACTTATTATACTTTCTACTAATGTTCTGACTATCCAATTATTACTTTTGTTCTAGTATTCAGTAAGTATTGCCTATATAATTTACCTTATAACTCTAATAATTCTATTAATTTCAAGGAGATTGAGGCATATGTCAGTTCGAAAAAAACTTAATATTGGCTTTATTTTAATCGGGATGGTGCTTTTATTTTCAATCGGATTTGCAACCGTTCAGTTTTCCCGGATTGGTGATGAAGTTTCCAAAGCTGTCGATGTACAAATGGCACAGGTTCAGCGGATTAACGCTATCCAGCAACATATACTGTCGCAAGGCATCTATGCTCGTGCCTATGCAGTAGACCCTTCTCAAAATAACTTGGATTCACTAAACAGCCATACAACTAGCCTCGTCCAACTTATCGAGGAAGTGCAGGGCAAAAATATATCATCGGATGCTGCACCGATTATTAATAACTTAAAAGACCAATCAGAAATCATTGCCGAACAAATGGATAGAGTGATTTCATCTGTACAGACACGTGATATTTCAGCCGCGCTGTCAGTGGTGAATGGTGACTATACATATACGAGCAATTTCACAAGCGAGCTTGCCGGGAAAGTGGAACAAATTGAAAATACCGAACTTGATAAAGTTGTGAATAATACGAAAAACATGATTTCACTATCGATGATTTTATCCGTTATATTCATTATTATTGCGCTCCTTGTTATAGCTTCCTACATGATTTATACGAAATACGGCATTACACTGCGCCTCCAGTCAATTACAAAAGATCTGGAACATATGGCTGGCGGGGATATTAAAGTTTCACACAAACCAGTTCGCACAAAAGATGAATTTGGTATGCTGTCGAATGCTTTTATTTCATTGCAGTGTAATTTCGAGGAATTGTTAGTAAGCATTCAGCAAAACGCAAATCAGCTTAGCAATTCGGCGGATGCACTTATGAAAAACAGTGAGACAATTTCATCGGAAACAGCTCATATTAATGAACTGATTGAGCATACTGCACAGACCGCCGCAACGATGACAATTGGGGCAAACGAAAGTGCCCTTGCTGTAGATGAGACGGCACAGGGAATTAATTCGATTGCCTGCTCAACACAAGAATTGCATAGTGGTGCTGTTACATTAACCCAGTTTGCTAATGACGGGGTAAAAATTATTGACGAAGCGATGCAGCAAATGGAAACAGTATATGCATCGACTCAATCGATTTCCAGCCTTTCAAACGTATTAATTGAACAGTCAGGACAAATTAGTACAATTACGAAAGCCATTACTGATATAGCGGATCAGACGAATCTGCTTGCCTTGAATGCTGCCATTGAAGCGGCTAGAGCTGGTGAACATGGGAAAGGCTTTGCTGTAGTCGCAGATGAAGTTCGCAAACTCGCAGAGCAATCCAAAAAGTCCGCAAATGAAATTGTCCATTTAACTGAAACTATTCAGTACAATTCCCAAAATGTTGGCGAAGCGGTGGAAAGCAGTCTCAAGTGTGCAAATGATGGTGTTGTTGTCATCGATCGTGCCGGTCAGTCATTTCACACGATTACCGAAAATATTTACAATATAACGGAGCGTGTAGAACATATTTCTGCTACATCACAGCAAATTTCAGCAAGCTCAGAAGAAGTTGCGGCTTCAGTCATCGAAATTTCGCAAGGTACAGAAAAAACGATGGCGGATGTAGCACAAGTAGCAAATGCGACACAACTTCAAACTGAAATTGTCGATGAAATGGAAGAGCTTTCTAAACGTTTAGCGAATCAGGCAAAACAGCTGCAACAAAGTATGGATAAATTTACATTGTAAAAGGAATTGACTTAAAACGCCTTCACTTTAACGGTTTATAATTGTTGAAGTGGAGGTTTTTAGATTTTCATCGAGTATTTTGACCATATATATTAGAAAATTGGTATTGTATACGCTGTTCTGGGTGTTCTTTCAAATGAAGCTAGCGGATGCGGATATTAGAATATTGAGAGGCTTTATTAGAAAATGTTGAGAGGATAGTAGTACATTCGTTCAGTTTATTTGAACATCTCGACCCGGTATTAGAAGATCAAAGCGTTATATTTGAACTTCCCGCTTTTATTAGAACTTAATTTATTTTATTAGAACATTTAAGCACTATATTAGAAAACCGCTCACTCCCCGTCCCCCGACTCTTCCCTATAAAAACAAAAAACTCACAAGGGCATTCCACTACCCTTGCAAGCTATAGTTAAATTACTTCTTCATCGGTTTCAATTTCACGAATTTTATCTTTCGGCACGAATACTTCAATATGCCTTTTTAAATTTTGGAAAACAGCTGGTGCATCGCCGCCATATTCACCGTCCAGATTTAAATGCACTTCCTGATCAGATGATACGACAACACGACTAGCTTTTCTGTAAATGAGACGTTCGTCGGATAAATGCTCGCCACGCAATGCCAATGAAGCAATACGTATGAAATCCGCAATATTGCATTCCTTTAAAATCATAACAGTGAACAGTCCGTCGTTGATTGATGCATCGGGTGCGATTTTTTCGAAACCGCCTACTGAATTTGTTAAGCCACATAAAAACATCATCGCTTTACCATCAAACTCTTCTTCATCCATTTGGATTTTCATATGAGTTGCTTTAATAGAAGGAATCATTTCAATTGCCTTCAAATAATACGCCATTTGTCCAAGTACCGTTTTCATTCTGCTCGGTACTTCGTATGTCAGCTCGGTGATACGCCCGCCTGCAGCAATGTTAATGAAGTAGCGGTCTTCATTCAATATACCGACATCGACAGGTATTGTATCCCCTGCAAGAATGATGTTTAGTGCTTCTTCAACATTTCGGGGAATACGAACAGCCCGTGCAAAGTCATTTGTCGTCCCCATTGGAATTAAACCAAGCTTTGGCCGTTTTTCGCATTGACTAACACCTGCCACTACTTCATTTAACGTCCCGTCTCCACCTACCGCAATTACAACATCAAATTCGCGACTTACTGCTTCAATTGCAGCTTTTGTTGCATCACCTTCACCAGTCGTTGCATGACATGAAGTTTCATATCCTGCTATTTCGAGTTTCTCCAATACTTCCGGAAGATGTCTCTTAAATACTTCACGACCCGAAGTTGGGTTATATATAATTCTCGCTCTTTTCATATTGATCTCATCCTGATTAATTATATTTTTCATTCTGTCCAAAGTATACTGCTGTCTGTTTTAGAAAAGCAACAATAGTACCCAGGATATTCTCTTCAATAATACGCTTAAAATAGAAAAAAGTTCCTACTATATTATATAGTAAGAACTCGTAAAAGTAACAGGTTAAGTTAAATTATATTGCTGCTGTTACCTTAATTTTAAAATCTTCATATACATAGCTCCACAGCTTTGAATCGTTTACATATTGTCCGCGCATATTTTCGTATACCGCTTTTTGTGCGTCTTCAAATGTTGGATCTTCTTTATCCGGTAATGTTGCACGTAAATCGGTTACTAGCTGCTGTAATTGCGGTGCACGTGGGCCCCATGTTGTAATTACTTCTCCTGCTTCATTTAAAATCAAGTACATTGGAATAGCACGTCCACCATTCGTTAAATAACGATCAATCAAATCTGTATCCGCATCGCGTAATGCTGTACGAATTTCTACATCTGCTGCTTCTGCAACTTTGCGAATGATTGGATTGTTAATCATTGCATCCCCGCACCAGTCTTCAGTAATAGCTAAAATATGGACATTGGCATTTTTCAGCTTTTCAATAAAAGCTGTATCTTCCGGAAGCTCAAAGCTCTCATAAATAGCAAAGCTTTGTTCTTTTAATTGAGACATTGCATCCATATATTCTTTCATGGACTTGCTCTCTTCAAAATATTGTTGTTCTGTTTTCATATATATACCACCTTTCAAATGCTCTCTTCTATTTTGCATGTTTTCAAGAAAAAAAGAAAGTTTTATGTGTCAAAATTGTTACACAATAATACAATTCTAAATTTTCAAAACAATTTACATAAAACAGCAGATTCTTAATACTTTCGAGAATTTTATAACTATCTAATATTTTAGCCAAATAATATTACCTTATAGTAAAATAATTAAAAATTTTCATAATTGTTTTACTTATTAGTATCTATAAAAAATTTCAAATGTAGTATATATTTCATACAAATATTCTGATATATTAAAATAACGCATCAAAAAATTATCAGAAAATTTAATTTACATGATTTTCTAGGAGGGGTATTTATGAAACGCAACAAAAAGGTCGCATTGACTGCTACAGCACTTTCATTATCTGCATTACTTGCAGCATGTGGAGGAGATGAAACTAAATCAACATCATCTGGAGATGGGGAAAAAGAATTAGATTTACTAATCACTTCTGAGCCACCTTCATTACATCCACAATTAGCTTCAGATACAACTTCTGGCGCAATTTTAGAAAATACTTTTGAAGGTTTAACAACATTGGTTGAAGGCGAGCCGGTTTTAGCTGCCGCTGAAGATTATAAAGTATCGGATGATCTTTTAACTTATACATTCACTTTACGTGATGCACAATGGTCAAATGGAGAAAAAGTTACAGCTGAAGATTTTGAATACGCATGGAAATGGGCATTAAACCCGGAAAATGCGTCTGAATATTCTACTATCCTTTACCCTATTAAAGGAGCAGAAGAATACAACAACGGTAAAGGTACTGCCGAAGATGTGGCGATTAAAGCTATTGACGAAAAAACATTGGAAGTAACGTTAAATGCTCCAACTCCATATTTCTTGGAATTAACAGCATTCAAAACGTTCTACCCAATCCATAAAGCAACAGCTGAAGCGGATCCAAAATGGTACACAGAAGCAGATACATATGTATCGAACGGTGCATACAACTTATCTACTTGGAACCATTCAGGCGATATCGTTTTAGAGAAAAGCGATACTTACTGGGATACAGAAAATGTAGATATCGATACGGTAAACATTGCAATGGTTGAGTCTGAAACAACTCAAATGACAATGTTTGACGCTGGAGAAATTGATTTCTTAGGTGCTCCTTACGGGACAATTTCTCTTGATGCAATCGATCGCTTAAAATCTGAAGACAAATTAAACGTTTCTGATATGTCTTCTATTTACTGGTACAAGTTCAATACAGAAGATCCAGTAATGCAAAACGAAAACATTCGTAAAGCATTAGCATTGGCAATCGACCGTGAAGGCTTAATCAGTAATGTTGTAAAAGGCGAACAAGAACCTGCATTAGGTATCGTGCCAAACTCTGTAGAAGGCTTCGGCGATGATGAAGGTTACTTCAAAGATGCTGATTTCGAAGAAGCGAAGAAATATTTAGAAGCTGGTCTGAAAGAATTAGGATTAGCAAATCCTGCTGATTTAGAAGTAAAAGTTTCATACAATACTTCTGAAGCACACTCTGCAATCGCACAATTCATCCAACAAGGATGGTCATCTAATTTAGGTATTACTGTTAAACTTGATAACTCAGAATGGCAAGTGTACTTAGATAAAATTGGAAATGGCGATTACCAAATCGGTCGTCTTGGTTGGGGTGCTGACTACAATGATGCGTATACATTCCTAGAAATGTATAACTCTGCAGAGAACGGCAATAACCAAACTGGCTGGTCAAACGATGAATACACTGCATTATTAAATGAGTCGATCACTGAAACTGATCCGGACAAACGTACGGAAAAATTATTGGAAGCTGAAGCAGTAATTATGGAAGAAATGCCTGTAGCGCCTATTTACTACAATACAAACTTAAATGTTGTATCTGACGAAGTAGAAAATATGGTTCCAGATGCTTTAGGTAACATTAATCTTAAATACGTTAAAATGAAGTAATTTTAACTATTTATAATTTACTCCTGCGATGGTCAAATTAATTGCAAAGTCATCGTAAACAGGGAGTGCCTCGAAATAAAATTTCGGGCACTCCCTTTCATAGTTTTAAAGAATTTTCAAAATAGTATAAAAAGGAGGTACGGACATTGCTTAACTTTATCATTAAACGATTACTCTATATCGTACTTGCAATGTACTTAATTATTACAGCGACGTTCTTCCTAATGCAGCTTGCTCCCGGTAGCCCTTTCACGAGCGAACGTGAATTGCCGCCTGCCATCGAAGAACAGTTAAACGCGAAATATGGGTTGGATAATCCTTGGTATATCCAATATAAAGACTATTTAGTAGACACAATGACATTTGATTTTGGGGAGTCGATGAAATACAAAGGCCGTTCCACAAATGACATTATCGCAGAAAGCTTCCCTGTATCCCTTGCTTTAGGTCTTCAGGCGATGGTTTTAGCAATTGGTCTTGGTGTATTACTCGGCGTTGTATCAGCACTGTATCATAACCGCTTTGGAGATTATGCCGCGACAATTTTTGCAATTTTAGGGATTTCAGTTCCCTCCTTCATATTAGCCGGACTCTTGCAGTATTACTTGGCATTTGAAGCAGGCTGGTTCCCGGTAAGTGGCTGGAAAGGATTTGCCTATACAATATTACCTTCATTGGCAATCGCTGTTACCCATGCCGGATTTATTGCTAAACTTACTCGTTCTAGTATGTTGGAGCAAAACAATAGTGAGTATGTAAAGCTTGCTCGTGCAAAAGGTCTTGGAAAATGGACAATCGTGTTCAAGCACTCTTTACGTAATGCATTATTGCCGGTTGTAACGTATTTAGGTCCACTTTTTGCCGGTGTTATTACAGGTTCGTTCGTTATTGAACAAATTTTTGCGGTGCCAGGACTTGGCCGCCATTTCGTAACAAGTATTACAAACCGTGACTATACGGTAATTATGGGTACGACTGTGTTCTATTCATTAATTTTATTACTGGCTGTATTAATCGTAGACATTTTATACAGTGTCATCGATCCACGTATTAAATTGAAAGGAGCGAAAAAATAATGGCTCAAAACGAACAGCAAATACCAAAAGTATCAGCTGACATGTTTGATGTTGTCGGTCGTTCAGAAAATACAGATGCCCTTTCTAAAAAGCAAGTATCTTATTGGAAAGAAGTATTTTATCGCTTCTCTCATAACAAGTTAGCTGTACTCGGGTTAATCCTTCTTATTATAATTGCAGGATTTGCAATTTTTGCGCCGGTGTTCTCTTCTTATACATATGAACAGAATGTAGGTTTATATAATACCGCTCCTTCTGCAACACATTGGTTCGGTACGGATGACCTTGCGCGTGATATTTTCGTCCGTGCATGGGAAGGCGCTCGAATTTCATTATTCATCGGTATTACTGCCGCTGTAATTGATTTGATTATCGGTGTTTTATGGGGAAGTATTGCAGGTTTAGCAGGTGGTCGTGTCGATAATATTATGATGCGTATCGCAGACGTGTTGACGGCAATTCCTTATCTATTAGTAGTAATTATTTTATTGGTAATTATGGAACCTGGTTTAATTCCTATGATTATCGCCCTTTCCATTACAGGTTGGGTAAACATGGCGCGTATTGTACGAAGTGAAGTACTGAAAATTAAAAATCAGGAATACGTACTTGCCGCTCGTACATTAGGCGCAAATCAATGGCACATCATTAAACGTCACTTAATCCCAAATGCAATGGGTGCTATTTTAGTAACAATGACAATGACTATTCCAAGTGCAATTTTCACAGAGAGTTTCTTAAGCTACTTAGGTTTAGGGGTTCAGGCTCCTTTAGCCAGCTGGGGTACGATGGCCTCTGAAGGTTTCAAAGCACTTCAATCTGCACCATGGCGATTATTGTTCCCTGCAGCTTTAATCTCGATTACAATATTCGCATTTAACGCAGTTGGGGACGGCTTACGTGACGCACTTGATCCGAAATTACGTAAATAAGGAGAGTGTACGCAATGAAGAAAAAAGTATTAGAAGTAAACGACTTACGTATTAATTTCAAAACGTACGCTGGTGTCGTACAAGCCGTACGCGGAGTAAGCTTTGAATTATACGAGGGCGAAACATTAGCAATCGTCGGGGAATCCGGTTCCGGAAAATCCGTAACGAGTAACGCACTGATGAAGTTAATTCCTCAGCCACCAGGTATTTATGCCGGTGGTGAGATTAACTTCAACGGTCGCAATATTATTCCTTTATCTGAGAAAGAAATGATGAAAGTTCGCGGAAATGATATTTCAATGATTTTCCAAGATCCAATGACTGCATTAAATCCAACAATGCGTATCGGTGCACAGATTACTGAAGTACTTCTAAAGCATAAAAAAGTTACAAATAAGGATGAAGCAAAAAAACGTGCGGTTGAGTTACTTGACCAAGTAGGGATCCCTTTCCCCGAAAAACGTTATAAAGCTTACCCTCACGAACTGTCGGGTGGGATGCGCCAACGTGTTGTTATTGCGATCGCTCTTGCAGCAGATCCAAAACTATTAATTGCCGATGAGCCGACAACAGCATTAGACGTAACGATACAGGCACAAATTTTAGAGTTGATGAAAGAGCTTCAAAAGAAATCGAATACATCGATTATTTTCATTACCCATGATCTGGGTGTTGTAGCAAATGTAGCAGACCGAGTTGCGGTCATGTATGCAGGTCAAATCGTTGAGTACGGTACAGTAGAAGATATTTTCTACAATCCACAGCACCCATATACTTGGGGTCTACTTGGCTCTATGCCGGACTTAAACAACTCTACAGATGAGCTGTTAATGGCGATTCCGGGTTCACCGCCAAACTTGATCGATCCACCTAAAGGCGATGCATTTGCCCCTCGTAATGAATTTGCAATGAAAATCGATTTCGAGATGGAACCGCCAATGTTTAAAGTATCAGATACACACTACGCAAAAACTTGGCTACTGCATCCTGATGCACCAAAAATGCCTGTTCCTGAGGCGGTAGCACGCCGTATTAAAGGCTATCAACAGGAGGGCATGTAATTATGGCAAATAAAATATTAGAAGTAAAAGGCTTAAAACAGTATTTTGGCACTGCCAAACAACCGATTAAAGCGATCGATGGTATCTCCTTTGATGTGTATGAAGGCGAAACATTAGGTTTAGTCGGAGAATCCGGCTGTGGCAAATCAACGACGGGCCGTTCAATTATCCGCCTTTACGATATTACAGAAGGTCAAATTACCTTTAAAGGCAAAAATATATCAGAGATGAAGTCACGAAAAGAATTAATGCAATTCAATCGTGAAATGCAAATGATCTTCCAGGACCCGTATGCGAGTTTGAATCCTCGTATGACGGCCGGTGAATTAATTGCAGAAGGCTTTGATATCCATGGCCTGTATAAAAATAAAAAAGAACGCCAAGCTCGTATTGGTGAGTTGCTGGAAGCAGTTGGACTGACACGTGAGCATGCTAACCGTTATGCCCATGAGTTTTCTGGCGGGCAGCGTCAACGTATCGGCATTGCCCGTGCACTTAGTTTAAATCCAAGCTTCATCATTGCCGATGAGCCGATTTCTGCGCTCGATGTTTCTATCCAAGCACAGGTAGTAAACTTACTGAAGCAACTTCAAAAAGAACGTGGGTTAACTTATTTATTCATTGCCCATGATTTATCGATGGTAAAATATATATCAGACCGAATCGCGGTTATGTATCGCGGGAAAATATTGGAACTTGGTAGTGCGGATGAGATTTACAATAACCCAATCCATCCTTATACAAAGTCTCTATTATCTGCAGTTCCTCAGCCAGATCCGGCTTATGAACGTAACCGTACACGTATCCCGTACAAACATGTTGAACATGATCCGGCAGCTAAAGTAATCGAAGCCCGCCCTGGTCATTTCGTCTTTGGCACAGATGCACAAGTAAAAGAATGGGCTAAATAGAAGAACAAAATAAAAACTCCTTCACGAGGCAATGTGAAGGAGTTCTTTCTATTATATAAGGAAATTTCCAATGACTATTACTTAATAATTAAAATGCTTCTGATGTTGTTTTCGCTTGCATATGCAATGTTAAATAATCTGGTCCGCCTGCTTTAGAGTCCGTACCTGACATGTTGAAGCCGCCAAATGGTTGGTAACCAACGATTGCACCTGTACAGCCGCGGTTGAAATAAAGGTTTCCAACATGGAACTCTTCGCGAGCATACTCTAAGTTCATACGGTCGTTTGTAATAACAGCACCTGTTAATCCGTATTCAGTATTGTTTGCGATATCAATCGCTTCTTCAAATGAATCTGCTTTTGTAATCGCTACAACTGGACCGAAGATTTCTTCTTTCATAATACGCGCTTCCGGATCTACATCGGCAAATACTGTCGGGTGTACGAAGTAACCAACAGAATCATCTGCAGTACCACCTGCAACTAGACGGCCTTCTGTTTTACCGATTTCAATATACTCACTGATTTTTTTGAATGCTGCCGAATCGATTACTGTTGCCATAAAGTTGTTATTGTCTGAAGGGTCACCGATTGTTAATGATTTCGTTAACTCTTCCACGCGGTTTACAACTTGATCATATACATCTTTTACGATTACTACACGTGAACATGCTGAACACTTTTGTCCTGAGAAACCGAAAGCTGATTTTACGATGGACTGTGCAGCTAACTCTAAATCTGCATCCTTATCAACAACGATTGTATCTTTACCGCCCATTTCAGCAATGACACGTTTAATCCAAATTTGACCTGGACTTAATTTTGATGCACGTTCGTTAATACGTAAGCCGACATCACGAGAACCTGTAAAACTGATGAAGCGTGTTTTCGGGTGGTCTACTAAGTAGTCCCCTACTTCTGCTCCACTACCAGGTACGAAGTTTACTACGCCTTTTGGTAAACCTGCTTCTTCAAGCACTTCAATAAATTTATAAGCGACAACCGGTGTAGTTGATGCTGGTTTTAATAATACTGTGTTACCAGTAACAACAGCTGCAACAGTTGTACCTGCCATAATAGCGAACGGGAAGTTCCAAGGAGAAATAACAATCCCGACCCCTAGTGGAATATAGTCATAACGGTTGTATTCATTCGGACGGCTTTCTACTTTACGACCATCTTTCATTTCCAGCATTTGACGGCCATAGTATTCTAAAAAGTCGATTGCTTCTGCAGTATCTGCATCCGCTTCATTCCAAGGCTTACCTGCTTCTTTCGTCAACCATGCAGAAAACTCATGCTTGCGGCGGCGGATAATTGTCGCTGCTTTGAATAATACGTCTGCACGAATTTCAGGTTTAACTTTTTTCCATGACTTGAATGCTTTATCTGCTTCTTGCATCGCTTTTTCAGCCAAGTCTTTTGAAGCTTTTGAAACAGAGCCAATCACTTCTGTTTTCTTAGCCGGGTTATATGATACAATTTTTTCTTCTGTTGTAATACGTTCGCCACCGATAATTAGAGGATAATCGGCACCAAGCTGTGATTCTACTTTTTTAAGCGCTTCCAAATAAGCTTGCTTGTTTTCTTCTACCGAGAAATCTGTAAATGGTTCATGTTTATAGTTAATCATTTATCATTACCTCCGATATTAAGTGCAATATTATTTTGCATCATATTATGTTTCTTAATTTGAATTATGCAATATAATAATGCTTAAATCAATTATTTTTTCTAAATTACGCAAATTATCTCATTTTGACATTCCCATGCTAAAATAAAATGGAGGGGGTTACACCGCATGAATCAACTAGATCGCTCTAGTGTTTTTGAATTTATGATTGAAAAAATAGAAACCGGTCTTTGCGCTATTGACGAAAATGGACGAGTCATCGTATACAACAAAAAAATGCGCGAGCTTACCGGTGAATCACTTGAACAAATTACACAACGCTTTTTATCACAGTCACTCGACTTTAACTTGGAGCAAAATATGCTGCAAAAAGTTTTAGCTTCAGGTCAAAGCTTCAAACATATTAAGCAAACGTTCTGGAATGCCCGTGATGAAGAAGTAACAATGATGAATGACTATTATCCATATACCCTAAATGACGGTACGAAAATCGCCATTCAATTTTCCCGCGATATTACTCAGCAGGAATTTTTGATGGACCGTCCTCTAAGTCGTTACGGTGCTCCATTAACTTTTGATATTATTACTGCTGTTTCAAAATCAATGAAGCAAGTAATTCAGCAAGCTAAAATTGCCGCACTCGGTCGAATTCCGGTTATGCTTGTCGGTGAATCCGGAACAGGGAAAGATATGATTGCAGAAGGTATTCATCATGAGCTTGCTGAAAAAAACGAACGCTTCATCACACTTATTTGCCGACGCAATGAAAAAACATTGCTCACTCAAATAGAAAAATATATTGCCGAGGAAAAAAACTATACGTTTTTTGCCGAGCGGATTGAATTTTTATCAGATGAAGCACAGAACCGCATCGTGGAGCTTCTGGAAAAACATACCGAACGTAACCATGTCTTCATTGCAAGTATTGGTGAAGATCCGATTGACTTAATCCAGAAAGGTCATCTGTCCAAAAACCTGTATTACTTATTTTCGAACTTAACAATACAAGTACCCGCACTCCGGGAGCGCCGTGAAGATATTAAGCCCTTCGTGGACGATTATTTTGCTCGCCGACGCATTGCTTATGGCAGCTCAGTTAAAGGATTAGCACCTGAAATCGAGGAAATTTTCCAGAACTACGACTGGCCTGGAAATTTAAAAGAACTTGAAGTTTTACTGGATGATATTAGTGCCTTACTAACAACAGAAGAATATGTGGAACTTATACATATCCCTGCATACTTCAAGTGGAAGCTCCAGCAAGCAGAGCCAACTGCCTCTGAACAGCAAAAATTATTCGATTTCTCCGAACAGACATTGCAGCCTCTTGATGAATATATGCGTAAAGTTGAGGACTATTATATTTCACACGCCTTACAGCTGAATGACGGAAATATTTCGCAGACAGCTAAAGCACTGGGCATTCATCGTCAAGGTTTGCAATATCGTCTAAAACGTAAATAAAATTGGTAATATTTTGTATTAATTACCATTTAAGAGACCCGCTACTAGTGGGTCTCTTTTCCATTTTCCTTAGTGCAATATTTTATTGCATGTTTTATAAATCATGTTTTTTAGAGCATATAAACGTTTTAAGAAAGTATTTCAGCAAAATTTTTTTGCTTTAAAAACCGTTGATATTTCTCACTTTTTCATCTAGTAAACATTAATCCTCTCAAATTCTATTTCCTTTTTTGAATTTTTTGTTTTATACTCTGCTCAATAACATTAAAAAACTTTTTTATTCGCAGGGGGACTATTTAAAATGTCATTAAAAGATTTTTTTATCGCACTTTCAGAGAATCAAACATTAAATTCTGCAGCCCAAAAATACGGATTTAAGCTGGGGGCGCAAAGTGTCGTTGCAGGTACAAATATCGATGAAGTTATAGAAAGCATCAAGCATTTAAATACACAGGGTATTTCTTGCACTGTCGATAATCTAGGGGAATTTGTGTTTGAGAAGTCTGCTGCGCTTGCTGCAAAAGAGCAAATTTTGGCAGTAATCGAACGCATTCACAGTGAAAATCTGGATGCACATATTTCTTTAAAACCTTCTCAGTTAGGGTTGGATATTGATTTTGAATTTAGCTATGAAAATTTAAGAGAAATCGTTGCATTGGCAAATGAATATCAGATTTTTGTTAATTTTGATATGGAAAACTATGCTCGTCTACACCCTTCATTTGAGCTATTGGAAAAGATCCATGCTGAATACGATAATGTAGGTACAGTTATTCAAGCATACTTTTTCGAGTCAGATGAAAATGTAGAACGTTTTAAAGATTACCGTTTACGTATTGTAAAAGGCGCTTACAAAGAAGATGAGTCTGTCGCTTACCAAAATAAAGCCGATATCGACCGCAAGTTTATCGAGCAGATTGAATATCATTTACTACATGGCAAATTCACTTCGATTGCGACACATGATCACAATGTAATTAATCATGTAAAACATTTTGTCGATAAGCATAATATTCCTAATGATAAATTTGAGTTCCAAATGCTTTATGGCTTCCGCAAAGAAATGCAGTTGGGCCTTGCAAAGGAAGGATATAACTTCTGTACGTATGTACCATTTGGTAATGATTGGTACGGCTATTTTATGCGTCGTTTGGCAGAACGCCCGCAAAACCTGACACTAGTTACAAAACAAGTATTTACGAAAAAGACAAATACAATTTTAGCTGTTGCAGCAGGTGCATTTTTAGCCGGACGTATGTCTAAAAAGTATAGATAAGTACAGAAGCGCCATATTTTATTGCGTTGACGACCATCTATTGCAACATGGTAAACTAGTCAAAAATTTATTATTAAGGGAGTTGTATTTATGTCAGATTACAGTTATCAGTTGTTGGCGATTATTATTTATATGATTGTGATGCTCGGCATTGGCTGGTATGCTTTCCGGAAAACTAGCAACCTGACAGACTATATGTTAGGCGGACGTGGTCTCGGTGCTGCAGTAACAGCATTAAGTGCCGGTGCAGCGGATATGTCGGGCTGGCTATTAATGGGGCTTCCAGGTGCAATCTATTTATCGGGTCTCGTGGAAGCTTGGATTGCAATCGGTTTAACAGTCGGTGCATATTTAAACTGGTTACTTGTAGCACCTCGTTTACGTGTTTATACACAAGTAACAAAGGATTCCATCACGATTCCAAGTTATTTGGATAACCGTTTGCGTGACAACACGAAACTATTACGTATCGCATCGGGGATTATCATTTTAGTATTCTTTACATTCTATGTATCTTCCGGAATGGTATCAGGCGGTAAGTTTTTTGAGAGCTCATTCGGAATGGATTACCATACAGGTCTTTTATTCGTATCGGCAGTAGTTGTTGCCTACACATTATTCGGCGGGTTTTTAGCTGTTAGTTATACGGATGTAATTCAAGGTCTTATAATGCTTGTTACATTAATTGCAGTTCCTGTTTTCGGGATCTTCTTAACTGGCGGTATTGGAGAAACGGTGGATTCTATTAAAGCGGTCGATCCGGAAATGTTCAGCCTTCTTCCTTCTACTGTAACAGCAACAGCTATTATTTCTTCTCTTGCATGGGGGCTTGGCTACTTTGGTCAGCCACATATAATCGTACGCTTTATGGCGATTACATCTGTAAAAGAAACGAAGAATGCTCGTCGTATCGGTATTGGCTGGATGATTTTCAGTTTACTAGGTGCGCTCGCAACAGCATTAGTCGGTGTGGCTTACTTCCAGCAGCAAGGTACGGAATTGAAGGATGCGGAAACAGTATTTATTGTGTTAGGGCAGATTTTATTCCACCCGTTCATTGCAGGAATCGTACTTGCAGCAATATTAGCAGCAGTTATGAGTACCATTTCATCACAATTAATCGTAACTTCTTCAGCACTGATTGAAGACATTTATAAAGCTTTATTCAACAAAACTGCGACAGATAAACATTACGTATTTTTAGGTCGTGTCGCTGTACTTTTGGTATCTATTTTTGCGGCAATTGTTGCATGGAATCCGGAAAGCACAATTTTAGGATTGGTCGCATTCGCATGGGCCGGTTTTGGTGCAGCATTTGGTCCAATCATTTTACTTTCTCTGTTCTGGCGTAAGCTTACAAACTACGGAGCACTTGCCGGAATGGTTGCCGGTGCCGCAGTTGCATTCGTTTGGGGACGTACGGAAAGTTTAACGAGCATGCTTTATGAGATTGTACCAGGCTTTATTGCATGTTTAGTCGTTGCAGTCGTAGTGAGTATGTTGACATATAAACCAAATGCGGAAATCGAAGAAGAGTTCAATGAAACACAACGTATTTTAAAAGAAGAGCAAAAGTAATAATAAAAACGGTATGATCTTTAATAAAGACATACCGTTTTTTCAATACCAAAAAGTAGATAATGTGATGGAGGTTATTTTATGCAACTTGCACAACTATTCCCTTCCCTTAAAAGACATAGCACATATCCGACAACTCATAATTCAGCAACAACGATCTTTTTTGATTCAGCTGGTGCATGCTGGTATGAGATTGCGAAAAGCGAAGTAACCGAACGAGATGCTTTAATGTTAAAGCATTTTTATCAAGAATGTAGTGAGCAAATGGATCCGTGGTTACTATTGTTAACACAAGGTGTAGTCCCGAAGCCTGCAAACTATTCTTCTATTCGCATTTTACAATATCATATTACCAATGGTGCCAATGGTGCCGGGCAATTAAAGTACGCTATTGAGCTTTTCTTTATGAATGATGCTTATCTACTGGAAGCTGCTCCTCATACTTTCTGGATTATTTTGTTTAAAGATTATACTCGAGAAGAGCTTGAAGGCTTTATGGCAATATTGGAAAATGACTTTTATTTGCATGGACAACTTTTCATAGGTCAATTGCTTCCGGTTTCTGAAATGCTGAATCATTCTTTCTTAACAGAGCAAAAAATATTTCAGTCCATTTTTGAACGGCAGCACCAAACGATTTATACATTTTCTGAAAGCTTCTTAACTTTATTGCCATTACACTTGACTATGCCGTTGCAACAATATTT
Organism: Solibacillus sp. FSL K6-1781; assembly: GCF_038630735.1. Taxonomy (GTDB): domain Bacteria; phylum Bacillota; class Bacilli; order Bacillales_A; family Planococcaceae; genus Solibacillus; species Solibacillus silvestris. The sequence goes on from NZ_CP152038.1 coordinate 3,697,686, forward strand.
GCAGCATACATTGTTTAATAGTTTAAATGATGAAATGATTACTACCATTACAGCGCTATTTTCCCATAATGGAAATATGTCCTCTGCTGCGAAAGAATTACATATCCACCGCAATACCTTGTTATACCGTACACAACGTTATTTTGAAGATACTACGTTGGATTTAAAGCGCAGTGATGACCTGCTATTAGCCAATTTAGCAGCCTTGTTGTATAAACTAACAAAATATTCCTTATAATTTTAAGCACATTGCACAAAGGCAGCTCTCTTTTAATCTTTTATACTATAAAAAAGGGGGACTGGTTTTTTATGTTAGATTTTGATCATCTTGTAAAACGTTATCCCGATGGCTATATAGCTGTTGAAAATTTTCATTTAAAGGTTGAACCTGGTGAGTTTCTTGTACTTGTTGGTCCGTCAGGCTGCGGAAAATCTACGACATTGCGTATGGTCGCAGGACTTGAAACGATTTCTGAAGGCGAATTGCGCATCGAGGGTAAACGAGTGAATGAAGTTGAACCAAAAGACCGCGATATTGCAATGGTTTTCCAAAACTATGCTCTATACCCGCATATGAATGTGTACGATAATATGGCTTTTGGCTTGAAGCTGCGGAAATTCTCGAAAGATCAAATTGATAAAAAAGTACGTGAGGCTGCTGCAATTTTAGGGTTATCGGATTTATTGGACAAGAAGCCAAAATCACTTTCCGGTGGCCAACGTCAGCGTGTTGCACTTGGCCGTGCCATTGTTCGTGATGCGAAGCTGTTTTTAATGGATGAACCGTTATCGAACTTGGATGCAAAACTTCGGGTACAAATGCGCTCTGAAATTACAAAGCTCCATTATCGTTTAAATACAACGACTATATATGTTACGCACGATCAAACGGAAGCGATGACGATGGCTACACGAATTGTTGTAATGAAGGATGGTGTCATTCAGCAAATCGGAACGCCGCGTGAAGTATACGATACACCTGAAAATGTATTTGTTGGCGGGTTTATCGGTTCTCCAGCTATGAACTTCCTTCGCGGGAATGTTGTAGGCGAATATTTTGAAATCGCCAATGAAAAAGTCCGCATTCCGGAAGAAAAATTAAAAATATTAAAAGAACAAAACTATATTAACCGTGAAATTATTTTAGGTATCCGTCCGGAAGATATTCATGATGGCCATAAACAAGATTCAAGCAGTCTCGTTAAAACGAAAGTCCAAGTAAGTGAATTAACCGGTGCAGAAATGATTGTTTATGCGTCAATTGATGACCAGCAATTTGTAGGTAAAATACATGCAGATGCAGATGTAGCTATGGGGCAGGAGCTTTCACTTAACTTCAACCTGGCAAAAGCTCACTTCTTTGATCCGGCAACAGAAATGCGGATTCGCTGATAGTAACTAATTAGATATAGTGGGACATAATCCAAAAATGCCATTTTTCTCTGAGAGAAAAATGGCATATTTTGCTGAGCGTTAGAAATTGATTTCCATTCCGGGACGCTTTCCACGGGCACGGCCTGAGCCTGTAGTCTCAGGCGTCGGTGCTCCTGCCGCTTCGCTTTCGTCGCAAAATAAATTTTGCTATTCCCGTAGGAAGCTTTGCTTGTAGCGAAAGGCGTAGCCGTCAGCTAATGTTTTCACAGTGCGAAAGGTGAAACCGTCAGCACGAACACTCGCCCTACATTCCAAACAATTTTATAAAATATCCGTATTTTCCAAAGGTTTTATTATCTTCCAATCAGATTTCCCATTCTGTTTCATCTACTTCTAAATTTTATAGCAGCGCAGCACCGATCAGTCCTGCATTTCCTTTATTTAAGCTTGCTTGTACTCTACCTTTTTTATGTTCAAAAAATGGTAAACTAAAATACTGGTCAACTAAACCTGAAATCTCATCCACAATTTGCGGATGATGATTCATAACTCCTCCGCCTAGTACGACAACATGCGGATCTGCTAATAAAATGAAGCTGTGAATCTTCTGTGCGATTTCTTGCTGCCATTCATGTATGAGCGGCACGATGCGTTCATCCTTTTCATAGTAGCGTTCAAAAAATTGCTGTAATTTGCCTTCTTCATTTGTTTGCTGCTGTAATGTGTTTAATAAACCGGGTCCAGCACATACTTCTTCAAAATAGGCACCGGAGCCTGTTATTGAAAAACCGATTTCTCCGGGAATTCCGGCCCCTCTTAAAAATTTCCCCTCATGTATGATACAGCAGGCAATTCCTGTGCTAATCGTGACATATATGAATGTTTCTTTCTCAAAGTGACGTACTTTGTATTCTCCATTTGCTGCAGTCATCATATCCGTTTCCATAAAAACCTCAGCTTTCGAAAATGTCGTTTGAAGTCTTTGGACGAGCGGAAAATTACGCCACGGCAAGTTTTGCTGAAAAACTACAAGCCCCTGCTTTAAATCTAAAATTCCCGGTAAACCAACCGCTACTTTTATAACATCCCCTTCTTCACCTTCCAGAAGCTTATGAAAACCTGAAATAATCGCCTCAAATAATGATTCAGACTGCTGGGGACTGTTAACTTCCATTTGCTTTATTAATATTTCCGGCTGTTCTTGCTTCGATAAAGCAAGTGCTAATTTTGTCCCACCGATATCAGCACTTAAAATCCACATTTACTCCACCTGCTTTACAAAAATTCCGTAGTCTTTCCAAATTGTATAGCCTAGCTTCTCATAAAAGGCGATTAAATCCGTCCAATCAATAAAGAACGTCTCTTTACCACGTTGCTGCAAATAATATTCTGCAGCTTCGATAACAGCTCGCCCTAAGCCATACTTTCTATAATCTTCATTTACCCCAAGTGGACCAATGCCACCTAATCGCTCAAACTGCTCTGCCCAATTATAGTTTGGCCCCTTCACAGCACTATGTTCATCATTTATACGACAGAAGCCCACTATCTTGCCTTCCCATTTCACAACGACATAATCTCTCCCTGTACCTCCATGAGCGAAATAATCATGCGCTTCAAAAGTCCACCGCCCAGGGAATGACTGAGCCATAAAATCAATGAGTTGCTGTTGTTCTTCTTTTTCTAGTAAACCAAATTGAACATTCTTTTTTTCAGGCAGTAATAATGGTACCGTTACGGTTTTTGTGAAGTCTACACTTTCAACAACTCGTTTAAAGCCAAACTTCTCTGCAAACGCAACACCCTCCCGCTGATCAAGCGGGACTCCGCATAATAAGTGCCCTAAATCCCCGCCAAGCTGAATTTTCTTTATGCCGTTATTGAGAAGGGCCCGTTCTGCATAACGGTATAATTCGGTTCCAATTTTTTGCTGACGGTAATCCGGGTGCACAAGCAGCATTTGAATCCAGCCATGCTCCTTATTTAAAGAAACGCCATGTGTTTCATGCCACACTTTTGCAATGACCACACCGGCAATTTCCCCGTCTATTTCCTTTATCGCACTTCCTTCATGTAAAACATAAGGTGATTGCCAACTATTTTGCTCAAGCAAGCGATCTGATAACTTAAAGTCAGGTAGACAAATATTCCATAAGTCTACTATGTCCTTGTGAGATTCTTTTGTTACTGGCTTTAGCATCTTATTTCCCCCCAAATGTTTCTTCCATTCGACGTAACGGATCGTCAATAAAGGCTTCATCCCATTCAACAACCAGCCCTTGCTCTATTAACTGCGGTCTTATTTGCTCATATAAAATATCCTGAACGGCCTTCCCTTCCTGTAGCGCAATTGCCGCTACAGTACCTGCCCCTTGCCCAAGCATCATAAATACCGGTTCCATCCGAATTGAACCATATGCAATGTGAGACGCACTTAGGCATACAGGAACAATTAAGTTCGTACAATGCTCTTTTTTCGGTAAAAGCGAGCGCAAATCAATCATAAATGGTTTTACCGGTACTTGGATATCGCCTTCATTCATTACTCGACCATTGATGATGACACGACGGCAATGATGTGAATCCATATGAAAAGATGCGATGGCAATAGGCTGTTCGCAAATTATACGTTGCAAGGCATTATGTTCTGTCATGACATACTCGCCTCTCATTCGCCTTGCTTCCCTTATATACAGCTGGCGCGGCCAATTGCCTGTTTCGGTAAACTCATCTGAAGCCAATCCCCACTGTCTCACTTCTTCACGAATAACATGCGGTACGTCTTCATCATTGGCCAGAAAGTACAATAAACCCGCAACATACGTAACATGCTGCTGATACATTTTTTCTCTTAGTTCATAATTCGCATCAGGGAAAGTATAATTCATCCCGATGAAATCCGTAGAAAATGCCCCATGATTATTTAAATCGGTCTTTCCGTTCATCAAAGGTGTATGTAACTTCATCGCATCCCAATGCCCTGCCTTAATATAACGTAGGAGCAGTACATAATGATTGCGCTCATACCCGTTCGGTTTTGGGAACGGCACTTTTTGCTCCTTCGTTAAACACATCCGGAAATTATATGCTTGAATACGATGATCACCCGCACCATTTTGCTCTGTCACAACCTCATCTGAAATACCATATAATAGCCCGCTTGCCGGATTGCCTTCTTCAATATACGGATCTATAAAACTTTCAAATTTATGATGCTGTGTACCAAATTGAACACCATTATAAATTTCCTTATAAACAGTGCTCGCTTCTCTTCCTACAATGTATTCGACCCCTGCATGCCCCAGCAGATCACCTTCGTAGCTTGCATCAATAAATTGCTTCGCTTCATAGGTTGTGCCGTCCGTCATAACGATTTGCTGAATTTGCTGGTCTTCACAAAGAACGGTTTCAATAAATTGCTCTGTTTGGACATCAATCTCATTTTCTTCTAACCAAGTTTTAAAAATATGTTCTGCTACATGTGGTTCGAACCGTACACATTTTTCAATTCCATAGTGTTGTGCGATTTCTTCATAAAATTGCATTGCTAAACCACCAATCGCCTGTTCAGCACCTAAATCGGTCGCCCCTAATCCACTTGTCGTCATCCCGCCGACAAAGCGGCTGCATTCAGCAATACGAACATCTTGTCCCTTCTTTTTTAATGTAATGGCTGCTGTAATGCCTGCAGGTGTCGCCCCGTATATTAATACTTCCTGCTTATAATGCTGTTGTCTCTTTTCTTTTTTACGGTAATAATAAACCGATTTCCACATTTATAAAGCCTCCCAACGTAACTTCGTAGCCTGAACAACTCGCTGTAATGATTCAACATAATGTTGAATCGGCTCTTCCAATTGCGCCTGTTGCAGTAAATGTTCCATCTTCTTCAATAACTCCAGTACCTCAGGTTTCGCTTCCGGGTTTTTTGCTTCTACAACACGGCCAGGGAAAAATATGGCGTTATACTGACTATTTCGTGCAAAAACTTGTTCAATTTTCTCAGCTAGCTGCTGCATTGCCGGTGACAGTAAATGAGGAACGGTTTCAACGTCTTCCCAAAGCGACCGCGCAAATACGATATTGTTAAATTGCTGGTACTGCTGATAATCATATTGATCCATATGTGGCTGTGCCTTTGCGACTTTATGCAGTGGAACGACTAAATTGACCATACCGTCACAGCCGGCCTCTTTATAATTCTCTATGTCTGTCGCTATCCTTTTAAATAAAAGCGGGAAAAGTTCACTTAGCATAAAGTGGTCACTGTAATATTCAAATACCGTAAATTGTTTGTCTGTCGAACTGCGCCAGTCCATCAGGCTTTCCCATGCACGCTGATCTCGCTGTGAGGCATAACTCTGTGAATAATTACGTCCCCAATATGCATATAAAACATTTGCAGAACTCACCTGCTGCTCTTTGCGTTCAAGCATTTCCCAGCTTAGGCCAGCATTATAGACAATATGCTCTACTTCAACTTGTAGCCCAGCTCCGGCTAATGCTTGCTGGAGTTTTTCAGTGAAGGCCATATATTGAGTTAAAAAGAGCTTTGCTTCTTCACCTTTTGCTCCTACATCTTCCGGCCATAGGGAGATCCGGCGAATAACAGGTTCTGCTTCACAATAAGATACGATTACGTCAATGACATATTGTTGCGCTTTTTCATCCTGTAAAAAGTCCTGATTTTTTAGCGCATTGGCCGACGTAAATTCTGTTTCCTCACCTACTAAATCATTTACCGCCCCATCAGCAGCAGCCTTTCCTGAAACGGTAACTCCTTTTGCCTTTGCCAATAAATAACGTAAACTATGCCCGCCTAACGTAACATCAATTCCACGCTTTTTAATTTCCGGTAAAAGTGCATCCTTTACTTCATCCCAGAGGAAAAATGTAAAGAACACTTCATTTAGTCCATTTTTTGTACCAACATTGAGCATGTTCTTTAAAAAAGGAATGTCATCGATTGTTTCAAATACATTGCCTCGACGACTGAACTTCGGTTTTCCTTCATAGGTACTTGTTAGCCCCTGGATTGCGATTTTTCTTTCTTTCTCTAATTCCAGAAATATAAGCCCTTCTACTTTTTCAATCAATTTATATACCCCGTACAACAAGGCGCGGCTTGTATTCCCTCGAATCACATAATGATTTTCTGTTTGAACAATTTCAAATTCATCCCCATTCCGTGATGGATTGAATCGTTCCAACATGACTCGTTTATCTCCCGTATAAAAGCGTTCTAGTTCCTCAAATGCAAATTGTTCAATTTCATTTTTATAGTCCGGTTGTATATTCATCTGCATCGATCCCTTTCATTAATTGCACTCTGATTGAACGAAAAGGATACCCGTTATGAGTATCCTTTGAATTGTCTTATAGTTTTACTGCTTGCTTTCTGCTATTTGATTCATATGCTGCCAGTGCAATTTCTAAAGATTTCAGACCATCATGACCCGAAATAAGCGGTTGTTTTTGTTGTTGAATAGAATTAAGAAAGTCGACAATTAAATCAAAGTCGGTATCATTTCCGCTATATAAATGTGTGAGCGATTTATTACCCTTCCCATATAATTGGAGCTTCTCGTTAAACACATCCACTTTTCGTGTTGCTTTCGTTCCGATTACTTCAATCATCACGTCACCCCATGTCGGAAATTCCGGGAACCGTGACCAGCTTGCATCATGTGAAGCAATCACTCCATTATCAAATACAATTGTCATAATTCCTGCGTCATCCGTATCAAGTTCGGTAAAATAGTTATTCGCAAATGCAGTAATTTCCTTTGCTTCACTGTTCATATACCAGCGCATAATATCTACCATATGGACGGTATGATCCAATACCGCACCCCCACCTGCCAACTCCTCATCGACAAACCAGCCGCCCGGATTTTGCCCGCGATTGGTAGAGCGTATTGCAACGATCTCACCAAGTTCCCCAGCATCAATGGCTGCTTTCAAATCTCGGATTGGTGCGCTGTAGCGAACCGGATAAGCAATGGACAGATGCACACCGTTTTCTTTACAAACTTCTATCATCTCGTTTGCATCGTTAATATTCGTCGCAATCGGTTTCTCACACAAAATATGTTTTTTTGCCTTTGCTGCAGCATTCACCATTTCTTTATGGAACACATTTTCACTACAGATCAGCACAACATCAATATCCTCTGCCAGAAATTCATTCATATGTGCAAAAAACGGTACATCATACTGCTTACTCGCCTGTTCGCCCCGAGTCGTATCGGTATCATAAATAGCGGTTAATTTCGTGCCCGGTATCCGCTCGATTGCCGTTGCATAGCTTGTGGCATGAATGTGCGCAAAGCTCATAATACCAATGTTCATTGCAGTTCACCTCGTTGCAGGAGCAGCCGTACAGCAGCAAGTTTTTCATCATAGGCATCATTCCATTGAATCGCATACTGAAGAACTGCATCAATATTTTTGAATAGGTTTCGATTGTTGTCACTGTCACTCGTCATTTGTAAACTATCAAACTCTGCGATATGCAGATGACTGCTCCATTCAAATTCAATACGGTCCTGACCCGTCCGATATTCTAAATGGGCCATGATCGATTCACCAAATTCACAAAGAACGATTGTATAATGATTTTCACCAATCTCATTCGAACGCACCGATACATTTCGAACATTTCCAAACCATTCCGATATGGCAAGGATATCCTCCTCAATATACGAGAAGTTATTCGTTGTTCTGCGCAGACGAAGAACGCCTTTTACCATATCATGTGCTTTCAACACTTGTTGTAATTGAATGGCAAATGAATAGGACCATAAATCAAAATAAACGAAACCTTGTTTTTCTGAAGTTGAAAATGGCTTATATGCATCTACTTCAGGGTGGTGCAATATTGTTACGGTATTAGGCTCTTCACTGTTTTCGTTTGTAAAGCGGTACAGCGGAGAATGCATGAGCAGCTGCCGGTCTTTTTCCAATACGATTTTCATTAGTAATCACCTACAATTTTATTTCTTGTTTTGTTGCAGCTGATTCATAAATCGCCGCCAACATTTTCGTCACTTCAACCCCGTCTTCCACCGTAGAAATGGGCTGTACATTATTCAGGCAGCACTCGACAAAGTGGTTAATCTCATTAATGAATGAACCAGTAAAATCAAAGCTCAACATATCGATTTGCGGGGTAATATTTATAATTGTTTCATGCCGCTCTTTTATAATGGCCAACTCCGGTTCTACTTCGGCTCCGCCATTTTCACCATAAAGTTTTACTGATACTTCATCTTGTTTTGCATGTAATGTAAAACTTACATCCACAAATAGGGAAGCACCATTTTCAAAGCGAATGAGCGCATTCGCAAGATCTTCCACATCATTGTGCTCGGCGTTATAATCAGCCGCTTTATAAAAAGATAAGTTTTCTATATGTGAGCGATTTCCCAATTTTTTATACGTATTCCCCGAAACTGAAACCGGTTTTGGTTTCCCCATTAAATACCAGCAAAGGTCGATCATATGCGTTCCTAAATCAATCAATGGCCCGCCGCCGGATTTTTTGATATCACTGAACCAGCCGCCCGGGTTCCCCAATCTGCGGATGCATGAAGCCTTCGCATAATAAATTTCCCCCAGTTCCCCTGCATCGATAAACTTTTTAAGAACGTCTACATTTGTCGCAAATCGACGTACGTAACCAACTTGTAAAATCTTTTTCGATTCTTTTACCGCTGCTTCCACTGCATAGGCTTCATCAAGTGTTAAACTTAATGGTTTTTCAAGTAGAACATGCTTGTTTTGTTGGAGTGCCTGTATTGCAATTTCGGCATGGGAATTATTCCATGTGCAAATACTGATTGCATCAATTTCCTCGTTCGCAAGGAACTCACTCACTTTTAAATATAAATTCTCTACACTGTATTTTTTTCCTAACGCATGTAGTCTTCGTTCATTACTATCACAAATTGCAACAATCTCTACATTGGGATGATCGAAATAAGGTTTTAAATGGAACTCGGAAATAGATCCTCCTCCAATTACACCAACCTTTAACATGTTAATTCCCTCCCGAATATTCAATGATGGCGGTCAATGCCTCACTGCTCTCTAATATGTCATACACACCGGCTGAATCTTCAAAAGGAATTCCCAGTTGGACAAAGTCAGAAACATCGATCGCCTTTCGTTCCAATAAACGTATATAGGCTGCCAGATTTCGTCCTTCCGTCCAGCGAACATAATGATACGGGTAGTCAGTTGCCTCTTTTTCATAGCGAACATCATAACGACCTGGTCCCCCAGCTCTTGAAATCGTAATGACCGCTTCCTTGATGAACAACTGCTCTCGATTAAATTGCGGTTCTACATCTCCGACAATAACAATTCTCCCTTGCTTACGAACCCATTCAAGGCTACGGGAAGTTGTTTCTGAATGTTTGCCGCCAGCACATAAGAGAACAGCATCTACACCATACCCGTTTGTAAAATCCATAATATGCTGTTCCATTTTTGTTAAATCCGAAAATACCTCGATGCCCGGTGTATCTTTCAGCATTACAGCTCTTTTTGCATTGGGCTCATAGCAGATGACCTCATAGCTTGCAGCAGCACAAATCTTTGCAATCATTTGTCCAAGTACACCTAACCCGATAACTACTACCGACTCACCAAACTGTAACTGTCCTTGGCGTATAGCATGAATGGCAATCGTACCGTGTGCTGCGAATGCGGCGTGCTTTGGCAAAACTTCTGCGGAACATTTAGCTACTAATGGTTCAGGTACAACAATTTGCTCCATATGCCCAACATAAGGTGCACCATAGCAAGCAACCATATCACCTACTTGAACAGATTTAACACTTTGACCAACTTTCTTTACTTTACCAACGGCGCTATAGCCAAGCTGACGTACACCTTTTTTGCTTCCTTCAATTAATAACCGTTCAGTTCCTGGTGAAACAGCAGTATAATGGGTCTCTACCAATACTCCTGCCTCAAAAAGCTCAGGTTGTTCGATTTCAGCTATTTTCACGACTCCATCATGTGCTTGTAAAGCTTTCACTTTTCTCACCTGATTTCCATTTTGCTAAATTCTGTCTAACAAATGCATCATCTTGTAAATGCGGATACATTTTGTAAACACGAGTTATTTCTTCCGCTTGGCCTTCACTTAATACTTCATGGTCTGCCAGACACCAGTTTCCTTTTAACAACCCTTGTCTCGTCAATACTTCATTGATACCTGCAATGCTCCCTTTAAAGGCATGTACCGGGTCAAAGAAAGCCGCATTCGCATCCGTCACTTCAATGGCTCTTGTTAACCAGCTTGCATCAATTTGCGCTTTATCCCGAATTGCCTTGATCTCATCAAAATATTGAACTGCTGTTTTTGCCCATACTGACCAATGCCCTAACAGGCCGCCAACTATTTTCTTTTTAACGGTTTTGCCATTGATAGTAAATGCATATTCAGTTAATAAATCAATAATGATATTATCGTCATTTCCTGTATAAAGAGCGATTTCATCATGGCGTTCGCTATTGCATACTGCCCGAACAACATCTAATGTTTGATACCGATTAAAAGGCGCCATTTTGATCGCTAATACATTTTCTATATTGGCAAGTTCATACCAAAACTGATAGGTGAATACACGCCCGCCAACTGATGGCTGTAAATAGAAACCAACTACAGGAATGATTTTGGCAACTTCTCTCGTACGTTCTAATAACTGCGCTTCTGATAAATGCTGCAGTCCTCCCATACTTAGTAATGCTAAATCATAGCCAAGCGTTTTTAAAACTGTCGCTTCATTTTTTGCCTGTTCTACCGGACCACAAACACCTCCTATTTTTATGAAGGATTCAGGTACATTTGCTTTTTTCATCTCATCTATGGCAATTGATAGAACACGCTCATACAAGTTGTATTGCGGATCGCGAATTTCAAATTGTGTCGTATGAACACCAACAGCTACCCCCCCGACACCCGCATCAATATAATATTTCGTCAAGGCACGCTGACTTATCTCATCCAATGTTTTGTCTTCGTTTAACGCCAATGGATGTGCCGGAATAAATGCACCGTCAAACAATGCCTTTTTTACCGCTTCATTCATTTAAAACGCCCCTTTTCTCTCTTGGAAATGCGTTGGTTTATTTAATGTTGCACCATCTAATTCCACCCAATTTGCAACCATATCAAGCATTTGCTCAACGGATACACGGGGATAGCCGAATAATTTATGGGCATGTGCCGCTGTATTTAATAATGCTGTTTCCTGTTCGACCCCTATAATGATTGCTTCCTTATTAAAGCGTTTTGCAAACTCCTTCGCCAGCCAGCGAACAGATAAGGTTTCAGGTCCCGTTACATTCAATATTTTTACTGGCGAGTCACAATGTAATAGCGAGCGAATCGCGTATTCGTTTGCATCCCCTTGCCAGATTACATTGACACTGCCCATCGTGACATCAACCGGCTCATTATTGTAGACAGATTTTGCAATTTCCAATAACACACCATATCGTAAATCAATTGCATAATTCAAACGGAACATGAGCATTTTTGTTTGAAAACGATTGGAGAAATTGGTGAAAATACGTTCTCTACCTAATGTGGACATTGCATATTCTCCAACCGGAATAGGAGTTACATCTTCTCCGCAATTTCCAGAAGTTACAGGAGTAAATGGATAAATGTTACCAGAAGAAAATACAACGATATTTGAGTTTTTAAATTTATCCGCCACACGGCCAGGTACGTATGTATTCATCGCCCATGTGAAATGTTCGTTATTAACTGTACCGAATTTATTGCCCGCCATGAAAATGATATTCGGAATATTCGGCAACTGAGCAAGTTGCTCTTCATCCAGTAAGTCACAAGTAATTGTTTCAATTCCAGCCGACTCCAGTTGTTCTTTCATGTCTTTATTTGAAAATCTGGCGACACCGATGATTCGTTTCTCAATCCCTGCTTCTTCAGCAGCGCGCTTCGCCATTTTTGCTAAAGTAGGACCCATTTTACCTGCAATCCCTAAAATTAAAATGTCACCATCTATTTTCTTTATATCCTCTACTAATGCGGCGGACGGTTTTGTCATAAATTCTTCTAATTGTAATACCGTTTCCATAGCGGTCACCCCTTTGTAATTTGAATATTCTAAAATTTTCCTGTAAAATTATATTAATATGGATTTTTGGGAGGCACAGTCATTATGAATCAAGCAATTCCGTATACCTCACAAAGTATGATAGGGATTATTGTTCCTGGTATTTTGCAGGATACAATTAAAGACGCATTACGTGGATTCCCTAATATCCAGCCACACTATTTTTTAACACAAGACTTTATAATGACGGATGAGTTACAGCAATTTATATACGAATATGAAATGCTTGTCGCTGCAGATCCTTATATTTTTCAGCAATTAAAGTTATATGATTCTTCTTTGCAACTTTATCAAATTAATAGTAGAGCGCTTCAGCTTTACGAATTACTGTTAACCCATAAATTACAAAATGAACAGAAAGATTACTGTTTTGACTTGCTGCAACAAAGTACCATTTTGTCGATTACACATCAATTACAGCATAAAATTGATTTTGTGTTTTCTGTTGGCGAAACAGTTGATGCCATATTAGATAATCATATGAGACATGCTAAACTTGGCTACTACCCTGTAACTACGATTGCATCTGTCTATGAATTATTATGTGAGCACAATATCGAATGTCGCTATTTAATTCCGACAAAGCAAGAATTGATTGTTGCTTTCGAAAGGGTCCTATTGGCTTCTAAAGGGCGACAAAACAAAGAAAGCCAGATTGTATATGGTTTAATTCAATTTGAATCAATCGTTAAACAAGAACAGTCTAAAGTGGAGCAAATACTGCAGCAGTTCACACAACAAATGGATGGTCATTTAATCATGTTGAATCCATTACAATATAGTTTTATTACGACACGTGGACAATTTGAGCGTGAAACTTTAGGATACAAACATTTGCCGATGCTTTCCCGCTTTAAGGAAGAGCTGCATATCAATTGTACAATCGGTGTCGGTTTTGGGATTAATGCAAATGATTCCGGACGTCATGCAAAACAAGCTCTCTACCAGGCAAATGAAAACGGACCAAACCTTTGTTATATCGTGCGTGAAGACAATAGTGTAATCGGTCCGATCGATACGACCGTTTTTATTAACTATGAACAGTACCCGCTGGTCATAACGGATTTAAGATTATTGGAGCGAGCCGAAAAAGCCGGTATGTCTGCTTCCTATATATCCAAATTAATGGGTCGTATTATGAAGCACCAAAAATTTATTTATACGGCAGAAGAACTTGCTCAAACACTGAACATTACGTTACGAAGTGCAAATCGGATCCTACTAAAATGGCTAGATGCAGGACTTGTGGATATTATCGGCGAGGAAAAGGTAGCCCACCGCGGTCGCCCTAAACGCATCTACTATATCCAGTTTTTAGAAGATATAAAAAATCAGTGATTTTTGCTTGCAACATACTTTATTTGTTCTAATAGTTTAATTGTTTGCAATGTGTCTGTTTGATCAATGGCACTTTTTCTCTCTATAAAAAATTGCACTATCGCATCAATCAGGTGATCATAAAATCGGATATCTCCTTCAGCAATTTTAAACCATTCACTTTGCTGCTGTGTATGTGCTACAAACTGAAAACTTTGATGATGCTGTAAGTAACCGCGAATTGTAGATACTGTCCCGTCTTGAAATGTTAACGTAATAAAGTGTTGCTGATTATTAAAGGTAACAGCTATGTCTTTGACAGAAGTTCCTTTTAACGCACTGATCATTTCCACTGCATGTATTCCATAGTAGGAATAGTCGAATTCCTGCAGCATCGGCAGAGGGGTTATAATGTCCACTGCCTCGATGCTTTTATGAGATTTCGCCAGTTGAATTTCTTCAGCAAAGCGTAATGCTGAGCAGCTCATCAAAGGGATTCCCTTTTCATTGGCAAGCTCTATAATAGAACTCGCCTGCTCATAATTTTGTGCCAATGGTTTATCGATAAATATAGGTTTATCAGTTGCAGACAAATCTGCAAATTGCTCAAAATGCTGTGAGGCATCAACCGATGTAATGATAAACGCATCACAAATGTTTGCCAGTTCCTGTAGTGTAGTAATAAAAGGTATCCCATTTTTACGTAACTCCCATGAAACTCGGTCAATTCGGTTTCTGCTTAATTCAATTGAAGATCCTCCGCGATAAGCGAATAGCTCATGACCTTTTTTCATCAGCCTTTCACTAAACGCTAATGCATGAGTTGAATCTGTTCCGATTATACCTATTTTCATAGAATCCCCCTATTTAATACCTGACATTGTAATCCCTTCTGTAAAATAACGTTGGAAGAAAATAAATATTAAAAATGTCGGTATAAATGAAATTGTTGCTCCTGCCATTTCGACACCGAAGTTCCCTTCTTTTCCAAGCATCGAGGCAAGACCAACTGTAACAGGGAACATCTTTTCATTTGTTAAATAAATTAATGGCTGGAATAAGTCATTCCAATTTGAAATAAAAGCAAAAGTTCCTACTGTCGCAATTACCGGAAATGACAGCGGCAAGATAATCTTGAAGAAGATTTGCCAGTCATTTGCACCGTCAATATAAGCGGCCTCTTCCAAATCTTTCGGTATCCCCTGTAAAAATTGTCGTACTAAAAATACCCCCATAATTGCCCATAATTCCGGTACAATCAATGCCCAATATGTATTAATCCATCCAAAATCGGCGAACATAATATATTTGGGAATAATAAATAACTGTTGTGGAATCATGATGACTGCCATGAAAATCCAAAAAATTGCTTCTTTACCCCAAAATTGCTTTTTCGCAAATATATAACCGAGTAGTGCCGCAAACAGCATTTGTGTAATAACAGGAATGACAGTAATAACGATAGAGTTCCAAATCCACCGTATAAAAATCCCATTTGTAAAAATTGTTATATAGTTTTGGATTGATGGATTGGTCGGCAGCCAAAACAGCGGATCAATCTGTGCCTGTTTCACTTCTTTTAATGACCCGAACACCATAATGATGAATGGCATTATAAAAATGACCGCTAATATTGCTAATGCTGTATAAGAGATTACTTTTTTCATTTATCTGCTCCTTCCCGCACCAGCTTAATAATAATTTGGATCTTTCCCAATATATTTACGTTGTATTAACGAGATAATTAGAATGATAAAGAACAACACATATGATAAAACTGCTGCATAGCTTAAATTCAAGCTTGTAAATCCTTGATGGTACAAGTAATACACGATTGTTGTTGTTGAGTAGTTCGGTCCCCCATTCGTTAACAAGAACGCCGAGTCGAAAATTTGGAATGAACCAATCGTTGTTGTAATCGCCACGTAAAAGTGAATAGGCTTTAACATCGGAAATGTAACTTTCCAGAAGATTTTCCATGGACTAGCACCATCGATACGTGCTGCTTCATACAATTGACGGTCGATGGATTGTAAACCCGCATAATAGTAAATCATTGTTGTACCCGCTACTTTAAAAATACTTAGTCCTGCCAAGACTAGAAGTGCCTGTGATGAACTAGATAAAAACAGCTGCGGGTTAATACCGACAAAACCGATTAAATAGTTGATAAAGCCATCTTCTGTCCCACGGAACAGCCATCCCCAAATTCCTGCGATAATTACGAATGATGTAACAACAGGCAAGAAAAACAACCCTTTGAAAAACCCTGAAAATTTAACCCCTGAATTAATGATTACTGCCAAAATTAGGCCAAGTGCCATTGTCGGAACTATATAATAGATGGAAAACTTAACAGTATTCCATATTGCTTTCCAAGCTATTTTATCATCAAGTAGACTTTTCCAATGTTTTAACCCAACGAACTCTGGGTCCCCGATAATTTTCCAGTCATGAAATGTTAAATAAAAACTTAAAACAAATGGGTATACTTGAAAAATGATAAAATGAATAATTACTGGAATGAGCACGACATAGACTAACAAATTTTTATTTAGCTCTCTTTTTATCCGTGCACTAAGTGATTGTTTAGAAGTTGTAGAGGTCACATGCCTCACCCTTTCTGTACTTGAAGTAATGAGAGAGTTTGATCTTCTAGACCAAACTCTCCTTTTATATTATTTGTTAATTAACTTATCAATTGCGTCTGCCGATTTATCCGCAGCTTCCTGAGGAGATTGTTTTCCTTCTAACATTGCTTGAATTTCCGCTTGAACTAAAGGCATAATATTACGGCCTTCTGGATGAATAATACCTGGCTTCGCATATTGTGTGTACTCCGCTAACTGAGCCATGTATTGTTGTGAATCGAAAATATCCTTCGCTTCATCACGTGTCGGGATATATTGTGTAATATTATTGAATGTACGTTGGTTATCTGTGTTTGTAACATACTTCATGAACTCTGCCGCAGCTTCCGGATTTTTAGAAATCGCCGAACCTACAAACATCCCAACAGTACCGTAAGTTAACTGCTCTGCATCTTTTAATGGAGGAGCAATAACAAAGTCAAATGGCTTCTCAGCTAATAAACGGTTTACCGAAATCCCAGAACCATTTACAGCTAATAATTTTCCGCCGAAGTACAGTGAGTCATGATCAAGCGCCGTAATTGAATCTTGAGGAATCCATTCCTTTGTATACATTTCGTTAATTAATTCAAATGACTTAACTGCTTCAGGCTTGTTAATTAAGATGTTATTATCTTCATCAATTACGTTACCGCCAGCTTGCCATAAAAATGGATAAAGCGTGTTATTTAAAGAACCTCCACCTGCATATGAGAAGGCATAATAACCTGCTGCTTTTGCCTTTTCAGCTAAAGCTTTAAATTCATCCCATGTTGTCGGAAGGCTGTTTTCATCTACGCCTAATTCCGTCAAAATATTTTTGTTATAAATTAAAGACTCTGCCGTTTGTAAAATTGGCATCCCATACTGTTTGCCTTTCCAGCTTGTTGCTTCGATGGCAGTCGGTACGAAGCCGCTTAACTCTTCATCTGTAACATATTGCGATATATCTAAAATTAATTGTTGCTCTGCATATTGTGGCATCTGGTCGGGAATTACATAGAATACGTCCGGACCTTGACCAGCCGCTAAAGCTGTTAAGATTTTTTGGTCACGATTTGCCCAAGGAATTTGTTCGAAGTTTACTTTAACCCCTGTTTCTGCTTCAAAGTCCGATGCAAATGTTTTCCACATATCCCCTTCACCTGTTGAGCCATCTGTATAAGGGTGTGCCCAAACTGTGATTTCGCCTGATAATCCTGAAGACTCTTCTGTATCTGTGTTAGCGCTTCCATTATCCGAATTGGTATTCGCATCTGTCGTTGTCGTTTCATCTTCGCTACATGCAGCCATAACAACAGAAAGCACTAATACTAAAAATAGCAGTCCCAACTTTTTAAAAATTGTATTACTCATAACCCATCCCCCTTTTCATTTTCCCTCTGTATAAAAATAGCAAAATAGCTATTTTTTCCAGACTACAAAAAAACGAGGAGGAACTCAAGTCCATTAAAAGTCCTTAATTTAAATTGTACAATTTTTCAGACTTATTTAATTTATAATAATAGCAAGGGGGGGATCATTATGACATTTTGGGACGGCTTTTACAGTTTTGGTGTTAAGCTATTAAAAATAATTTACTTGAACTTTCTATGGCTGTTTTTTTCTGCGATCGGACTTTTCGCTTTCGGTCTGTTTCCAGCGACGATTGCATTATTTACGATTACAAGACAATTTCTGCTCGATATTGATAAGCCGATTACTCGAACATTTTGGGAAGTGTATAAAAATGAGTGGGTTAGAGGAAATGGGTATGCGGTGATTAGCTATATTATCGTGCTCATTTTAGCAATCGACTTTTATGCTATTTATATGTTTGACTCTTTATTAATTCTTCTTATTCCAACTTTCATCATTGCCTTTATCATTTTTGGTACGTTGTTTTTCTTCTTTCCTGTATACGTCCATTTTGATCTAGCATTTTTGCCAATGATAAAACAAGCATTTTTATTTACGATTACTTCGCCTTTCACAGTCATTTTAAATGCGTTAAGTATCGTATTGATCTATGGCATTTTCAACATTATGCCAGGTGCAATCCCTTTATTTGCCGGAAGTGTGGTTAGTTTGTTCGTGATGAAATTCTCGCTTCGTTCCTTTAAGAAAATTGAACAAGGGAAAGTATCGGAGGCTGTAACATTATGAACGGACTGCACCCTGAACTATTTGAAAGTATTAATCGTAAATTAAAAAATTCTCGTACATTCGAGCAGCTGATCATGAACAGAACATTTGTCCATTTTTCAGAGCAAAATTACCAACTTGAAAATTGCTCAATCGAAGAAATGATGATAGGAAATATACGAGTCATCCGTATACAGCCGAAGAATGCAGTACAAAATATGCCGTGCTTTATTTGGTTTCATGGCGGGGGTATGGTGTTCGGCAGTCCGGATGACAGCTTACCTTATGTAACAGATTTTGTACATAACTTCCAAGCGGTAGTGTTCATCCCGCAATATCGTCTCGCTCCGGAAAATCCTTATCCTGCTGCTTTAGAAGACGGGTATGAGCTGTTAAAGTGGATTAGTGAACATGCAGGTAGTCTGAATATAGATCCAATGAAAATAATTGTAAGTGGTGGCAGTGCCGGGGGAAATTTGGCATTGGCCATTGCTTTAAAATCACGAGATGAAATAGGCCCAAAAATAGCAGCGGTTTTACCGTTGTACCCGATGCTGGATGCAAAAGAAAGGCCGTTTCATAAAAAGTTTACTTCACCTGCTATATGGAATGCAGAAAAAAACAAAAAAAGTTGGCGTGCTTATTTACCGGGTACCGACAATATTTCTCCATACGCATCGCCTTTTTATGCGAATGTTGAAGGACTTCCGCCTGTTTATACATTTATCGGAACTCACGATTTATTTTACGAGGAAGTATGTGAGTTTGTGGATAAGCTACAGCAAGCCCGTGTACAAGTCCAATTTGATATTTATCAAGGGTGTACACACGGATTTGATTTAGAAGAAATACCTATTGCCCGTGAAGCGAAAAACCGGCTTTTAAATATTACTTCGAAATTATTAAAGTAACCGCAATATGGAGGCCCGTAGTATTTATCACGGACCTCCATTTTTTATGCCAATCCACTATATGGATAAAGCAATTTATTAGGATACACAATTTCTTTTTGATTTTTTACAAACATTGCCCCATCATCTATAAACACATCTTGCGCGACAGGAAGCTTTATATCATCCGGGGTAAAGCACAGCCTGATCTGTTCAGATTGAATTGGTAAACAACCGAGTATTTCCTGTATATTAATCGGCTCTTTAGAAATCACATCAATTAACTCCGCATGTTGGGCTGTTTCATTTAAAATGACAAATGCCTGAAAGTTTGGCACATAGTAAATACAATCTTGGTATTGGGTCAATGCATGGAACATCACAATATTTTCATTTTGAACCATACTCATTTTCTGACTAACAGGTTTTCTAAACACAGTTGTTTCATAAAATATGTTTCTTGTCGGTTTATCTTCCAAGTTAACTTTCTTTACTTCTGTATAAACCGGTTCAATGTCTTTTTTATCCACAGTAAATATAGATTGCGTCCGAGTTTCAAAACCAAACTTCGGATAAAAGTCCAATACTGTTTTGTTTGCAAACAAGTATATGATATTTGCATCCACATGATCTTCCATAACCTTTTCCATAAGCTGACGCGATAATCCTTTTCCTTGGAATGTTGGATTTGTCATAACAGTTCCAATTTGAACTGCTTTATACTGCCTGCCATCCAAAATCATCGTTCCATGACTGGTAGAAACATTGGCTACTATTTCACCTTCTGCTTCCAATACATAAGGACAATATGAATCGTTCCAATACCCTAGCTCATCCCATTGTCTAAAATCCAAACCAAAAGTATCATTTGCCAGTTTAAAGAAACTCCCTTTCAGCTGCGGATTAAGGCGCACAGCGTCCCCTTTTAGGAAATTCACTTCAATCCCTCCTTTTAAAATTGCTATTTTCGTAAATTATATTTCCTTCTGAAACAGTTAATACAACTTCTTCGTTTTCGTTAACTATATAAAAGTCAGCATCTTTACCAATTTCAATTGACCCTTTATTTTCAAACAACCCTAACAGCTTTGCACTGTTAGTTGCAGTCAGCTTAGCTAGTGTCACATCTGATAATCCGAGCCAGTCTTTCATATTTTTTCGGGCCTTGTTTAAATTCAGCGTACTTCCAGCAAGCGCGTCACTCCCGACTAATTTACATAATCCATCTTCTACCCGGACTTGTTGTCCACCTAAATCATAAATACCGTCTGTTAATCCGGTTGCGCGCATACTGTCTGATATTAATATCATTCGGTCTTCACCAATCGTGTCGTAAATAAAGCGAATCATGTCTGGATGAATATGAAATCCGTCAGCAATAATTTCCAGCATACACTCACTTTGCATTAATGCAACCTGCAAGCCGGGCTCCCGGTGATGGATCGGCCTCATCCCATTACAAAAATGAGTGGCATTCTGAATAAGCTGTTGTCCCAATAATGCCTTTGTCTCAGCATAGGTCGCATCTGAGTGACCAATGGATACTACAATGCCGTTATGTTTTAAGTACGTTGCAAGCTTATGGCCTTTATCTTGCTCTGCCGCTAGTGTAACAATCTTAATTTCGTATTGGGCAGACCTGTTTAGATGGTCAAATTTATCTACAGAAGGTTTTATAATAAACTGATCGGACTGTGCCCCTTTTTGAATCGGGTTAATGAAAGGACCTTCTAAATGTATGCCAGCAATTTTTGCACCTTTTACATTGTTTTTCATATTCGCAATCGCTTGTACAACACGCTTGATTTGATTTTCTTCCGCAGTCATCGTTGTCGCTAAAAAGGTTGTCACCCCGTGTTTTGCAAGTGCCGTACTGATCGTATTTAGACTGCTTTCCTCTCCGTCCATTACATCAGCACCGGATATTCCGTGAATATGCTGATCAATCATCCCCGGCATCATTTTATAAGCTGTCTTTGTTTCTACCAGTTCGACCTGTTCAGGTAATTCACCCCTTTTGCAAAACTGAACTATTTTTCCACCTTCAATTACAGCGTAACAGTCATCCTCTATCCGCTGTTCCCGGACAATTTGAAGTGGTCCAATACACCATGTTCTTTCCATGAACATTTCCCCCCTCTACCTCGCCTTATATATTCCCCATTATTAGCCTATACTTGTCATTTTTCAAGAAAATTCCTTTTAGAACAAAATAAAGAGGTTGGGAAAGAAGTAGAATAATAATTGGTTAAGGAGAAACCTCCTTAATAAGAAACGGAAATTTTGTAAAATTGATTGTAATGGAGGGCGAGTGTAGCTGACGGCTACGCCTTTCGCTACAAGCAAAGCTTCCTGCGGGAATAGCGTGAAGCCTGAGACTACAGGCTCAGGCCACGCCCGCGGAAAGCGTCCCGGAATGGAAATCAATTTTTAACGATTAATAAAAAAATGCTATTTTTCTCTAAGAGAAAAATAGCATTTTTGGGTTATGTCCTACCCTCTTCTTAGAAAAAAATTAACGTTTATTAATTTCTTCCATTAAGATTTGGTTTGTTAATTGTGGGTTTGCCTGACCTTTAGAAGCTTTCATAATTTGGCCAAGAAGTGCTTTAATCGCACGGTCTTTACCAGCTTTGAAGTCTTCTACTGATTTTGCATCATTATCAAGAACAGTTGTTACGAAACCACGGATTACTTCCGGATCAGAAATTTGAACTAAGCCTTTTTCCTTCACAATTTTCGCAGCGTCTCCACCATTCGTTACTAACTCAGTGAATACTTTTTTCGCGATTTTAGAAGAAATTGTACCGTCAGAAATTAATTTCACCATACCAGCCAAGTTTTCCGGTGTTAGAGCTGTATTTTTCAGCTCTTTTTGTTCTGCATTTAAGTATGCAGAAATATCACCCATTAACCAGTTAGCTGATAATTTCGCATCAGCACCTGCGTTTACAGTTGCATCAAAGAAATCTGAAATCTCTTTGTTTACTACAAGTACGTTTGCATCATAATCATTTAAGCCTAATTCAGAAACATAACGTGCTTTACGAGCATCCGGTAATTCTGGAATCTCGTTACGTACGCGCTCTACCCATTCATCAGAAATTGAAAGACGCACTAAGTCCGGCTCTGGGAAGTAACGGTAATCATCTGTACCTTCTTTAACACGCATAAGAATTGTTTTACCTGTTTTCTCATCAAAACGGCGTGTTTCCTGCTCAATAACGCCACCAGCCATTAATACTTCTGCTTGGCGGATTTCTTCGTGCTCTAAACCACGACGGACAAAGTTGAATGAGTTTAAGTTTTTAAGCTCAGTTTTCGTACCGAACTCTTCTTGACCGTATGGACGGATTGAAATGTTCGCATCACAACGAAGAGAACCTTCCTCCATACGTACGTCAGAAACGCCTGTATATTGGATGATTGATTTTACTTTTTCAAGATAAGCATACGCTTCGTCTGGCGTGCGGATATCCGGCTCAGAAACGATTTCTACTAATGGCGTACCTTGACGGTTTAAGTCCACTAAAGAATAGCCATCAGCATGCGTTAATTTACCAGCATCTTCTTCCATGTGAAGACGTGTAATACCGATTTTCTTTTTGTAGCCTGGAGTATCACCTTTAGCTGGAATTTCGATTTCTACCCAACCGTTTTTACCGATTGGCTTATCAAATTGTGAAATTTGGTAAGCTTTCGGATTGTCCGGATAGAAGTAGTTTTTACGGTCGAACTTAGTTTCCTGTTCGATTTCCATGTTTAATGCTAAAGAAGCACGCATAGCGTAATCTACTACTTGTTTATTTAATACTGGTAAAACACCTGGATAACCAAGGTCGATTACTGTTGTATTTGTGTTTGGTTCCGCACCAAAGTGGTTTGGACTGCTAGAGAAGATTTTTGAGTTTGTTTTTAACTCAACGTGAATCTCTAAGCCAATGACTGTTTCAAAGTTCATTTTATTTTACCTCCCATAATGCTGGAGTTTGTTTAGCGAAATCTGTTTGTTGCTCATAAGCATATGCCACACGGTAAAGTGTTTCTTCATCGAAATGCTTACCGATAATTTGTAAACCTAATGGTAATCCGTTTTCAAAACCGCATGGAACTGAAATTGCCGGTACACCTGCTAAGTTGATTGGAATTGTTAAAATATCGTTTGCGTACATTGTCATTGGGTCGTCAATGTTTGCACCAATAGCGAATGCTGGTGTTGGTGCAGTTGGCCCGATGATTACATCATAGTTTTCGAACACTTTGTCATAATCAGCTTTGATTAAAGTACGTGCTTGTTGTGCTTTTTTGTAGTAAGCATCATACGTACCAGCTGATAATGAATATGTTCCAAGCATAATACGACGTTTTACCTCATCGCCGAAACCTTCAGCACGAGATTGTTTGTACAGCTCTAATAAGTTTTTCGCGTTTTCTGAACGGTAGCCGTAACGAATACCATCGAAACGTGAAAGGTTTGAAGATGCTTCTGATGAAGAAAGGATGTAATAAGCTGCTAACGCGTATTTAGAGTGTGGTAATGATACCTCTTCTACTGTAGCACCTAACCCTTTTAATACTTCCAATGCATCAAGAACCGACTGTTTTGCTGCTTCGCCAACGCCTTCACCTAGGAATTCTTTTGGTACAGCAATTTTTAAGCCTTTAATATTACCGTCTAAAGCGGCTGCATAGTTTGGTACAGGCACATCCGCAGAAGTAGAATCCATTTCGTCTACACCTGAGATTGCTTCAAGTAATAATGCATTGTCTTTTACATTGCGTGTAATTGGTCCGATTTGGTCTAAAGAAGATGCGAATGCAACTAAACCAAAACGAGATACACGACCATATGTAGGTTTCATTCCTACAACACCACAGTAGGCTGCTGGTTGACGGATTGATCCACCCGTATCAGAACCTAGTGAAAATGGTACTTCACCCGCTGCAACTGCAGCTGCAGATGCACCTGAAGAACCACCTGGCACATGCGAAAGGTTCCATGGGTTTTTAGTTGTTTTATAAGCCGAGTTTTCATTTGAAGAACCCATTGCGAATTCATCCATATTCAATTTACCGACTGTGATCATGCCTGCATCACGTAATTTTTTTACGATTGTTGCATCGTAAATTGGCATAAAACCTTCCAGAATTTTAGAAGCACAAGTTGTTTCCAATCCTTCTGTTACGATATTATCCTTTACGCCAATCGGCATACCGAATAATGGACCGCGCTCCTCAAAAGGAACTTGATCTAATTCAGCTGCTTTTGCAGTTGCTTGTTCTTTATTTAATGCTAAGAAAGCTTGTACATCGCCGTCCAACTTTTCAATGCGGTCAAACGCTTCATTTGTTAAATCCGCAATTGTTAGTTCACCCGACTTTAAGCTCTCTTGCAATTGTGCTGATGTGCGCTCAAATACTGTCATGCGAGTGGTTCCTCCTATTACTCCATAATTGATGGTACTTTAATTTGACCTGCTTCTTGTTCTTTTACGTTCAGCATTACTTTTTCAAGAGGTAAGCCTTCTTTTGCTACGTCCTCACGAAGTACGTTCACTAAAGGTAAAACATGTGAAGTCGGTTCTACATTTGTTGTATCTAATTCATTTAACTGCTCTGCGAAATCAGTAATTTTCCCTAGTTGCTCAGCAAATTTCTCTGCTTCCTCTTCTGTAATAGCAAGGCGAGCTAAGTGTGCTACGTGTTTTACTTCTTCTTTCGAAATTTTTGCCATTTGTTACACCTCCAAGTTATCGAATCAAATATACCTCGGCAAAATCCGGATCATCCGCCGGGTCTATATGTGGAGTCAGTGATTGTTTTGGATACCCGCTGATTCTACATAAACCATGCCCATAATGATAACATTTTTCCATGTAAAAATCTCAGCTTTAGGAAAAAATCCAGCAAACAATCCCCCACTTATGACGTTTTTTCGCCAAATTAACGCATTAACGTAATGAAGTAGATTTCTTTTACAAAAAGAAAATACCACACTCGTAAAAGTATGGTATTTTTCGAAAGATTTTACTCATAAATATGAATAAAAGGTTCATCTTCATTTGGTTCTTTAATAATCAGTACTTCGGGTCCGTTAACAGAGGTAATGCTCACCGAAATATACAGGTCAAGTGGTAAATGATTAAGCATTAAACCGGTCAAATACTGGGTAAATCCTGTAATTTCAGCTGTTCCGTAAAACTGGATCGGAATTTCGATATCAAGCTTCTGGACCTTTTTGTTCTGGTAAAAGCCAGTCGCAAACACGCTCGTGAAGTTTGAGAAATACTTGTCGACATCTTGTTTGAAGTTTTGGAAATTCGTATTCAGGTCACGATATACATCATCCGGTGAACTCATCGGGAAAGTAACGTATTTTTCATCGATTACCTTCCATTCACCCAATTCTGTCTTTCCTTTATCCGCAAAATTATAGTCCGTATACGTTCCCGGCACAATTGCATTTCTTTCAGCTTGTTTAAATAGAGCAATGACGATTGGAACATCTGCCATTTCCGGACGGGCACGCAATCGATTGATCACTTCCTGCGCTATTTTTTTACCTTCTGCATCAATTTTTGCATCCGGAATTTTCTCTTCAAAAAATTCTCCATACTGCTCTTTTTGATAATAGTAAACTGAATTTAATGCTAAACCGATTGAAACACCAGCCAGCTTTACTTTGTTCTCATCGGTTTTTGTTAAATAATTTTGTTCCACAATATGTGCCAAATAAACTGGCGCTTCTGTCGCTTTTACAGTCGGATCCATTTCCTTGCCTGTCGCCTCATCCACACTTGATGGGTTTAGACCTTGGTACTCCGGTCCTTTATCTTCAGTTTGATTTGGACGGGCCAGCCAGTATTTCAATGTTTCTTCATCTAAATACTGACCTTCCTGGAAGTAATAGTTTTCCGTATCAAAATGATTTTGCGAAATACGCATTAAGCCTGTTTCGACTTCCTTCATATCGTACTTCGTATAAATATTGGAAACAACTAAACCACGGCTTGCACTTTCCTTATATGGAATCAATGTACGATAAAATTTATCGTTTATTTGCATATTCGGGATAATTGTTGTTTCCACAGCTTGTTCTGTATCTGATTCTTGCGTCAGTTCTGTATCAGGTGTGAGGTTTGGCGCACACGCTGACAACATCGCCGCTACAATTATCGCAGGTATCCAGCGATAACGTTTCATGAGAGCAAGTCCCCTTTACTATATTAATTGTTCGATTAGGCGCACTTCATCCCAAATTTCAATGCCTAAGCTTTGTGCCTTTTCTAGCTTCGAGCCTGCATCTTCTCCGACAATTACAAGGTCTGTTTTTTTACTGACACTCCCTGCAACCGTACCACCTAACTGTTCTATTTTCGCCTTTGCTTCGTTACGTGTCAATTGCTGTAATTTGCCTGTCAGTACAATTGTTTTACCAGCAAAAGGATTTGCCCCTGCTTCCACGACAATTTTCTTGCCTTTATAGCTCATATTTAAGCCAAATCCTTTTAGGCGTTCGATTAATTGTTGTACTTGCTCGTTTGCAAAATACGCGACAATCGATTCGGCCATTTTATCGCCAATTTCATGAATATCTTTCAAATCTTCTTCAGTGGCAACCATTAATGCATCGATTGTTTCAAAATGTGCTGCCAAAATCTTAGCTGCTTTTTCACCAACATGGCGAATGCCAAGACCGAATAATAGTCGTTCCAGCGAATTGTCCTTTGACTGAATAAGTGCTTCAACTAAATTTGTCGCCGATTTTTGCCCCATTCGCTCCAGGTTGATCAGTTGTTCTACTGTCAGTTCATATAGTCCTGCTACATCTTGAATATAGCCTTCTCTCAGCAGCTGTTCTACTACCTTCTCGCCAAGACCGTCGATATTCATCGCATTGCGGGAAACGAAATGCTTCACACCTTCCGCGATTTGTGCAGGACATTGTGGATTCACGCAGCGCAATGCTACATCAGTATCAATGCGTACAACTTCTTCATCACATGCGGGACAATGTGTCGGCATTTTATATGGTACGGCGTCATCCGGGCGCTGTTCCAGAACAACCCCCACAATTTGCGGAATAATATCCCCCGCTTTCCGCACAATGACCGTATCATCGATTCGAATGTCCTTTTCACGAATCAGGTCTTCATTGTGCAATGATGCACGGCTCACAGTAGTTCCGGCTACAAGTACCGGTGTTAAAATCGCTGTCGGAGTAATAACGCCCGTACGACCTACCGTCAGTTCGATATCCAGTAATTTTGTTATAACTTCTTCAGCCGGGAATTTGTAGGCAATTGCCCAGCGCGGCGATTTTGCCGTAAAGCCAAGCTCATCTTGGTGGGCATAGCGATTCACTTTAATGACGATACCATCAATTTCATACGATAAATTTGGGCGCGCTTCTGTCCACTTTTCTATAAACGCCAAAACGTCCTCAATAGTTTCGCAATACTCACGCTCTTTATTTGATGGAAAACCTAGCTCCTCCAAATACTTGAGCATTTCCCAATGACCGTCGATTCCATAGCTTTCTCCATCCCCGCCAACTGCATATATAAAAGTCGATAAATTTCGGCTTGCCGCAATTTTTGGGTCTAATTGACGCAACGATCCAGCTGCCGCATTTCGAGGGTTTGCAAATAGCTCTTCGCCATTTTCAGCTCGACGTTCGTTCAGTTTCTCGAAAGATTTTTTCGGCATATAGGCTTCGCCGCGCACTTCTAATGTTACTGGTTCATTTAAACGTAAAGGAATGGCACGGATTGTCTTCAGGTTGGCTGTAATATCTTCACCAACCGTTCCGTCACCTCGCGTAGCACCTTGTACAAAAACCCCGTTTTCATAGCGTAAAGATATGGCCAAACCATCAATTTTCAGTTCACATACATAGGAGTAATTTTTACCGATTGCCTGCTCGATTTTCCGGTCAAAATCACGTAAATCTTCTTCATTGAAGGCATTCGATAAACTAAGCATTGCTGTTTCATGCGTTACCTTTTTAAAGCCTTCCAATACCATGCCACCGACACGCTGAGTAGGAGAATCAGGATAAATAAATTCCGGATTTGCTTCTTCTAATGCGATAAGTTCATGTAAAAGCTGATCATATACACTATCTTCTACTACCGGTTTATCCAGTACATAATACGCATAGCCATACTCATGAAGAAGCTTGTTTAATTCCGCAATTCTTTGTTCTATTTCATTCATCAAATGTTCCTCCTAAGCTTTCGTAATCGGTGCAAATTTCGCTAGCAGACGTTTTATTCCAGTCGGTGATGGGAAAGCGATATCCAGTTCCATGCCATCCCCTTCACCTTTTACACTTACGACCATACCGACGCCCCATTTACCATGGGCTGCTTTGTCGCCTACTTTCCAGTCAAACTTATCCCCGCCTGTAGAATTAAGTCGTGATGTTTGGGAAGCAGGTGCCTGCACGCTTCCTAATGAACGCTTCGGCATACGGTCATAACGGTTCGATTTAAATGGCAGTGAATCATCACGATATGATGTAGTATTTGCTTTTGAAACTTGCTCTAACACATTTTCATCAATTTCGCGTAAAAAACGTGATGGGGCATTGTATCCTGTACGACCGAAAATTGTACGAGAACCCGCACAAGACAAGTATAGACGCTGCTCTGCCCGAGTTGCGCCGACATACATCAAGCGCCGTTCTTCGGCCATTTCATCTTCACTTTCCAAGGAACGTGAATGCGGGAATATATTTTCCTCCATCCCGATAATGAACACAACAGGGAACTCCAGCCCTTTTGCGGCATGCATCGTCATTAAAATAATCGTACCTTTCGCTTTTTCTTCTTCATCTAAAGAATCAATATCTGCAATAAGTGCCAGGTCCGTTAAAAACGCTACTAATGACTGGTCTTCACTGCGCGCTTCAAAAGCCTGTGTTACTGTTAAAAATTCTTCGATATTTTCCAAGCGGCTTTCTGCTTCAATCGACTTTTCCGCTTTCAGCATTTGGCGGTATCCTGATTTTTCAAGCACTTCTTCCACAATCTCTGTAACCGATAATTCCTGCTGACGATCACTCAATGAACGAATCATATTGTAGAAATTTTCAGCTGAAGTGGCTGCTTTGCCTGAAAGCCCCATAAATACAAGCTCACCCATCGCATCAAAGATTGATCGGTCGCGCTCCATTGCATAGACAAGCATTTTATCAAATGAAGTCGCACCAATCGCACGTTTTGGTTCATTGATAATTCTCGCCAATGACAGGTCATCATCATTGTTTGCAATTAAACGCAAGTAAGCGAGCAAATCTTTAATTTCTTTTCGATCATAGAACTTTGTACCGCCAACAATCTGGTAGTTCATATTCGATTTTACGAGCACATCCTCCATCACACGTGACTGTGCGTTTGTTCGGTATAAAATCGCAAAATCATCCAGCTTGTAATCTTCATCCTTCATGAGTTTTTGTATCGTACGTACAACATATTGTGCTTCATCCTGCTCATTTCCCGCTTTGTAAAGCTGGATCATTTCGCCTTCCGGATTTTCTGTTCTCAGTACTTTTTTATAGCGGTCTTTATTCTTTTCAATTACGCTGTTTGCCGCTTGTAAAATACGTTTTGTGGAACGGTAGTTTTGCTCAAGCATAATCACCTTTGCTTCTTTGTAATCTTTTTCGAATGATAATATATTCGAAATATCAGCACCTCGCCAACGATAGATCGATTGGTCCGAATCCCCGACAACACAAATATTACGGAATTTCTTCGCCAATAATTGCACGAGCAAATATTGAGATTTGTTCGTATCCTGATACTCATCAACATGAATGTACTGGAATTTGTTTTGATAAAACTCAAGTACATCCGGCGCTTCTTTAAATAGACGGATTGTCAGCATAATTAAATCGTCAAAATCGAGACTTTGATTTTGTCTTAATCGTTTCTGATAGCCTTTATATACCTGTGCGACAATCTTTTCGAAAGGATTATGCGGATTCATATTCGCTTCAAACCCATCCACAGTAATGCACTCGTTTTTTGCAGAACTGATTGTGTTTAAGATTGCACGCGGGTCATATTTTTTAGGATCTATATTATCCTGCTTCAATATATTTTTTATAACCGTCAGCTGATCTGAACTATCTAAAATTGAGAAGCTTTTCGAATAGCCAATCCGGTCAATATTGCGTCGCAAAATGCGTACACACATTGAGTGGAATGTGGATACCCACATGCTTTCCGTTGTCCCGTTTCCTAATATCCCGTCAATTCTCTCACGCATTTCACGGGCAGCTTTATTTGTAAATGTAATGGCCAAAATTTTTGAAGGGTATACTTCACGCTCAACCACTAAATAGGCGATACGATGAGTCAGTACCCTTGTTTTCCCAGAGCCGGCCCCTGCCATAATTAGGAGCGGGCCTTCTGTTGTTTTCACCGCTTCAGCTTGCTGTGGATTCATTCCCGCTACTAAATTTTTTGCTATATGCTCCATATTGCACCTTCCTATCTAAAGAACATTTGTTCCTATTATATAACACTTTTCACTGCTTGTACGGTTTTTAATGCCGCTTTTAAATCATCATAAATAATATTTCCGACAACTACGGTATTGGCATATGCAGCCATTTCTTTCGCCTGTTCTACGGACGTAATGCCGCCTCCATAAAAAAGCTTTGTTTCATTTAAAACTTCGGCTGTTGCTTTGACCATTTCGATATCACCATATGCACCGCTGTACTCTAAATAAAAAATAGGCAATTTAAAATAGTTTTCCGCCATTCGTGCATAGGCCACTACATCTTCCACCGTCAAATCCGTTTTCGCATTTGTTACTTGCGCTACTTTACAATCCGGATTCAGTACACAATAGCCCTCCGCTACGAGCTCTTCCCAAATTAGTACATCGCCATATTCTTTAATCGCTTCATGATGCAAATCTTTCACC
Source organism: Solibacillus sp. FSL K6-1781 (assembly GCF_038630735.1). Taxonomy (GTDB): domain Bacteria; phylum Bacillota; class Bacilli; order Bacillales_A; family Planococcaceae; genus Solibacillus; species Solibacillus silvestris. The sequence continues at coordinate 3,729,123 of NZ_CP152038.1, forward strand.
CATTTTGTATCACGGCTATTCAACACCGACGGAATGAAATAATAATCATATCCTGGTGTAATGCTATCAACGTTTGAAATTTCCAGCGCAATCGGTACTGAAAAACGACGAACACGGACGAGCAGATCCAGAACGCCATCCAACGTCACATCATCTGTCCCACCTACTAAAATAACATCCGTTCCCGATTCACAAATCTGCTCTAATGCCTCATCCGTAATTTCCTTAGCAGGGTCCAGTTTAAATACATGTCTCCAGTTTAAATATTCCATGAATATATCCACCTATTCTCAAAATTTTTATATCGAACTTTCCATTATCTTTGTTTTTATTGACCATCTCTTAGTATAACGAAATTCGTTGAAATATTAAAAGACTGAGCGGATAAATCTGCTCAGTCTTTTAAGCTTGCTCATGTATTTATGATTGGGCGCATTGGCGCTTCATTACTTTGACGTAAATGGCTTTTCGTCTGGATAAAGACGTCCCAGCATTTCATCATAAGTGTCATTCCCGTAATCAAAGCAACGGCGTACACGGGAAATTGTTGCTGTTGAAGCACCCGTTTCTTTTTTAATTGTTTCATACGTTTTTTTCAAACGTAATAAATGTGCAACTTCAAATCGCTGTGCCAATGATTGAATTTCACTAATTGTGCACAAATCATCGAAAAATTTATAGCATTCCTCAATATCCTTTAACTCTAGGACTGCTTTAAACAACTGATCTGTTTGATGACCGCGAATTTTTTCAATTTGCATGTGCCCACCATTTCCTCTCTACTCTGAATATATAACAGAAGCCGCTAGACCTGGAGATGTTGGTACGAAATGTATCCATGTCTTTCCTTGAACTAATTTTACTTCCGTTCCATCTTCTTCGACTGCCACCAGCAGGCCATCTGCATTTTTCCATTTCACTTCACGTATCGTCCCTGCTTGAGCTACATACGCATTGCCGCCACCAGTAATTGTAATCTCGCGTCGACCGGCATTATCTACAATTTGATGAGGCATTTCAAAAAATAAAATATTAGCTAATTCGATGGATTCATTTGTCTCGTAATCGACTGTTTCTACATTTGCAGAATAACGCTTGTACTGATTCGTTTCGGCATTGTATACATACTGACTATTAAATGAACCGCTATTATTGTATTTCATCGATATTTCATTAGCTGTTGTTCCTATTTTAACATTATCTTCGGCTTCATAAAATGGGTAGGACACTTTTTTCTGATAAAGTAGTGAAGTCCCTACTTTTTCAGCACCAGCCTTAACATTTTCGCCCGAAATATAAGAATTGTGAGGAGCAACCCGTGTCGATGAACGTTTAAAGAAAGTACCATCATAGTGCATTCCATTAATATTATCCACTACTCTTTGTGAAAGCATCGATTTTGCTTCTGGACTATAGCCATGCGCAATATAAAATGCGTCCAGCCCTTTTGCAATATCAATAAAGTATGAACGTGCACTGCGGATCGGTCCGATAGATTCAGGAAGTTCTGACTGATAAAGAGCTAAAAAGCGTGTTACATCACCTTCCGCCAGCATTTCATACACGACATCCGCCTGTGCAAGTCCGGATTGCGGGCGTGCTTGCGGATGGTTATTGATTGTGGCCAGTATTGGGCGCATCGTCACTTCCTCTGCCACTCGTTCCCCTGTAAACGGCGTTACAAATGGCAGTACTTCTTCAGCCTCCGCTACAATAATATCTTTCTCTACTTCGTTTTCTTCTATCTCTACAGCAGGCTCCTCTGTTTGTTCTTTATCTGAACAACCTGTCGCTAAGGTTATGCCTAATAGTGTTAACATGAATATACTGCGTTTCATCGTGCTACTCCTCTCGTTTTTTCAGGTTTATCGCATTACAGCAGGTAGCATAACCTTATTTTTCATGACATCAAAAATCCCACGTGTCGTAATTCGAATATACGGTAAATGTGTCGATTGTAAAAACAGCAATGTGTAAATTGCATCTGTATGGTGATATCCACGTTTTTTCAAAGCACTCTTCAATGCTAGCTCAAGCGGAATTACTTCATCAACGGTTCCATCATAAATAGAGCCGGCCAAAGTTAAAGGAATACTTGTCACAATTTGATCACCCTCTACAAGTACAATCCCGCCATTCATTTTCTTCAATTCTTGAAAAGCGTGCTGCATATCCTGCACCGATTTTCCTATTAAAATAATATCTCCAGTATTGGAATACGATGAGGCAAAGCCTTTTACATGTGTCGCAAATCCTTTAATCATCGTATTAATACGCCATTTCCCATTGCGGTCGACAAGCATTAAATAGCTTTCATCATGGTCTGTAGATAATGTATGTTGATAATGACCGAAATTTTTTATACTATACGGCTTCGTAATAACATCATTCACCATTTCAACGCCAATCGGCATCGAAAATTGAAAATCTCCTTCGTGCAAATCAAAATCGATTTTCAGATCACCGAATAGGGATAAGTCAACTGCCGGAAATGCTTTCAAATCTGTATTGTCGCGTTTTAGCCATACGCCTTTTGAAATTACTGCTTCAGGTGTCGGCGAATGTTCGTCCGCCAAAATATTAATATTTGCATAACGACCTGTAGCAAGTAACCCATGCAAATTGGTCATATTATAATATCTCGCAACATTATAGCTTGCCATATTATAAGCATCAACTGGGCGCACACCTGCTTCAAGGGCTGCCCGAATACATTTATCCATCACACCATCTTCATGGAAACTCGGTGTGGAGCCATCTGTTGTCATCATTAAATGATCGAATATTTCATAGCCTTTATCGACAACCGCTTTTAATAGATGAGGCAAATCCGGGCGAATCGATGAATAGCGAAGTGTAACAGCATATCCATGCAGTATACGCGCTTCAATATCTTCAATTGTCATAGATTCATGGTCACCATCGACTCCTAGTAAACGCATTTTAGCCAACGTTTTTTCGGATGCTCCCGGTAAATGTCCTTCGATTTTTTTCCCCTTATGCTTAGCTGCCTGAATCCAGTAAAGCATCTGATCATCCCCGCGTATCAGACGAGGCCATCCTGTCAATTCTCCGCCAAGCAATACGTCATGACGGTCAAGCCATTCCAAGACTGAGGCATTTGAGTAAAGTTCCCTCTCATTTTCAAGTTCAGTTTGGGAATCGAAACGACTCCACCAGTAAAATGAAAATGGCAATTTAGCAAGCTCATCCATAAAAGAAAACGCTTTCTTATTTTTCATCAATGAAACAAGTGTCATATTGTCTGAAATAAATGTAGTCGTGCCGGTCTGTGCACTAAACTCTGCGAAACTGTGGGGATTGTACAATTGGAAAGGATGTACGTGCGGCTCAATATAACCTGGTACTACTACTTTCCCTGCCAAATCAACAACCTCTGTCCCTTCTATATTTGCAGGCATTTCCTTACCAACATATACGATGCGATCATTGGATATCCAGATGTTACCTGTTGCCCAACTTTTCATCATACTATGTAAGTATTTAGCATTTTTTAAAACTATATTCGGAGCAGCATGCCCGTCAATGATACTAACTTGCTCTCTTATATTACTTAACTTCCAACTAATTTTCGGCATTTTCTGCACTCCTTTCAATTTTTACACCTAATATAAAGACGCTTATAACTTTTCCAAGATGCTAAACCAGCTCTAAAAAATATCCTGCTGCGATTCAAGTAGCTTCAGCAATTGTCTTTAACAGCTGCTGAAGCTAGATTAAATGCGTATCGATTTAAAAGAAAAACACATACTTAGTTCAATATATTTTGCTTTATGTAGGCAATTGCTACAATATTCCTTTTGGTGAATTAATCGTAACATAGCACTTTCATAAAGCAAAGTGTTTCCAAAATAATTTTTAAATTTTCTAAAAAAAGGAGGAAACATAATTGCTGACCCCAAATATTTCTGAAACAAACGCTTTTATCCGTATGATGTGCGGTGTTGCTATGACCGCATTCGGTGTCGGGAGAATTGCTCATAAACCTCAATGTACAGTTGGTCGTATGATGATTCTTGCCGGTTCAATGAAAGTGGCGGAAGGGTATTATCAATATTGTCCAGTAGTCGCAATGGCCAAATCAGAGCAGATGACCGAAATGATGCCCGTCAATGATTAAGAGGTGGATCAAGGGGCTTGTTCTATAATACTCACATTACAAAGCGTTATATTTTAAATTTAAATATAGCGTTTTTACATATCGCAGTGTTACCAATAACTTAATCATCATACAGTGAAGAAAGGGTAAAATGCCCTTTCTTTATTTTGCTTACATAAGCAAATAAAAATCATTTGTAAGGCGGCAGCATTTCCAGTTCCTAAAAGCTCCAATCCTTTTGAAATACAATTAATTGCGCTGGAAAATCAAACCCAAAATTATATCCACGAAATAAAAGAATTCAACGAATAACTTCCACTTTTAATATATTCCATCAATTAGATCAAGAGAGTTTATGTCTAGGCTCTTACCATATTTCCAAGATCAGTTACCTGAATGTTGTTAATTAGCGGATGTATGTAAATGTACAGCTTTAAATGTTATTTATTTGGAACAGGAGGAAACATTATAAACGAATTTGAAGATAAACAAGAAGAATCGGAAGTACTAACATTTGATAAGATCCTAAAGCATTTTATGAAAGAGAATTTTTCATCGGTAAAAGATGAAGTACAGGAAAATACTAACAGCTTTAAAATTCCGGGAAAAAGTTCACTCAATTTATTAATGGCTTACTTATTATCAAACAATAAATATGAAACATCATATCCTGCCAATGAAGAAGAAGAGAGAAAAGCTGCAGAAAAAATAAATCAGCTCGTACATGAAAAGGAAAAAGATTTCCAAGAGATTATAAGCTTACTGAAAAATATGACTTGATAGGAGGGATCCATTTGGAGATTGATAGCGTGAAAAGTAAAGACCCACTTCAATTACAGCAAACCATCAATTTTTTGAAATCTGAAATCGCTAAATATCAAAACGAAATATCCACCCTACAAAGCGTGGACCATTATTCAATGGTAAATGGTCTTGAGCAGGAACTGAATCAGTTAATTAATGATAAAAAAGAACTTTCTGTGGAATTAATGATGCTAAGGAAAAGCTTTGAAAAAGAGCTGAGTGAACTGCACGAAAATATTCAGTTACGTGAAGAGCAAAGAATAAAACTCATTTCTTCCATAGAATCACTAGTGGAAAAAAAAGAAAACTTACAGAAAGAAAACAAACAGTTAAAAGAAACAATCGAGAAAACAGCTAAAATTGAATCTCCTGCTGCCCGTTCAGAAAATTATATACAGGCCGTCGAAGAGCTGGATCATTTGCTTCGTTCGTTCCTGAGCAGTAACAATGAACAATTAATTTCTCTGCACGAAACGATCAATCAACAGCACAATCTGTTAAAGGAAATAAAAGATAAAAACGATGAAATTCATTCTACCTTAGAAGAAGTGGTCCAAGTAAAAGAGCCTGAACATAAATATTCCCCAACGACAGATGTACAATCCATTACCCGGATTAACCTGGAAAACCAGCTCAAAAATCTTTTTATCCAAGCAACCAGTTTCGAGACGGAGCTTGAAGAAAAATTACGTATTCTCGATGAGTTTGATGACAAGTTACTTTTACTTGCCATTGAGATTGAGAAACATAAAAAGAGCGATATATGATAGACAGCTATATTGAGTAAAAAGGCGACACGTCTGTACGTATCGCCTTTCCTTTATTTAAATGTTCTCCAGCCAATATCTTTGCGGAAAAAGAAATTCGTCCATTCTTTTTTTGCAAGTTCAGCATATACTTTTTCCTGCGCTTCTTTTAATGTAGTTGCTTCTGCCGCTACTAATAATACACGGCCACCGTTACCTACGAACCGATCACCCGCAAGCTTTGTCCCCGCATGGAATACCGGCAGTTCAACATCCGAAAGCTCCGGCAGAGCATTTCCTTTTTCCACATCGCCTGGGTAGCCTTCCGCCGCAACAACAACACCTAGCATAGCTGCTTCTTTCCACTGTAAATCGAATGGCTTCTCGTTCATTACGCTCATCATAAATTCACCGAAGTCTGAAGCCATACGTGGTAATACGACTTGTGTTTCCGGGTCACCAAATCGTGCGTTGAACTCAATTACTTTCGGGCCTTTTGCCGTTAAAATTAAGCCTGCATACAGGATACCGGTGAATGATACGCCTTCTGCTTCCATTGCATTTACAGTCGGCTCTACGATTGTGTCATATGCAACTTTTACAATGTCTTCAGAAATTTGCGGTACTGGTGAATAAGCACCCATTCCCCCTGTATTTGGTCCTTTATCGCCGTCATAAGCACGTTTATGATCTTGTGCTATGACCATTGGATAGATTTGTCCTTTATGTACAAAACTCATAAAGCTGAATTCTTCGCCATCCAGGAACTCTTCCACAACAACACGGGAAGACGAATCACCGAAACGTTGGTTACCGATCATATCTTCCACTGCTTCGATCGCTTCCTGTTCTGTCATCGCTACAATGACACCTTTTCCGGCAGCTAATCCGTCCGCTTTAATTACAATTGGAGCACCTTGCTCTTTAATATAAGCAACCGCTTTATCCGCTTCTGTAAATGTTTCATGCGCTGCCGTCGGAATATTATATTTGTTCATAATCTCTTTTGCATAAGACTTCGAACCTTCAATTTTTGCCGCCGCTTTTGTTGGGCCGAAAATAACCAACCCTTGCTCGTTGAAGTAGTCAACGATTCCTTCTGCTAATGGCTGCTCCGGACCTACAAATGTTAAAGCCACATCATTTTCTTTTGCAAATTGTGCAAGTGATGCGAAATCCAGTGCATCGATTGCAACTACCTGTGCATCTTGCTTCATCCCGTCATTTCCTGGTGCTACGAAAACGTTTTGTACAGATGGTGCATTGTTGAATTGCTTTACGATCGCATGTTCACGACCACCACTACCGATTACAAGAATATTCATTATGAGCTCTCCTTTTTTATCGTTAATTTCCGTTGCGGGCGAATGCCTTCCGCGGGGGAGTCCTCGCCCTTCACTACAAACAACTAAAGTCATTCCCTACACATGATTTAACCTTATAATTCTCTATTAATTTTATTTTTCTAATAAAAAAACGCCCGCCAAATTTTAGGCGAGCGCTTTTCATTAATGGTCGTTTACACTGCGCTACCCGACCAAAAGTAGTGCTGTGTATCTTACAATCAATGATTATTTTATTATTAACAGGGCATCTCCCGGCCAAAGTCGATGCAGTTGTTAATAAAATTTGGTTACGACGGGGACCCGGCCAAGAATCGCCCAATCGTCTTATTTACCCCTCTCCCGGCCAGAAAGAAGAATAAATAAAGCATTTGCAAACGCTTCTGCTAACGTCCGGCCAGAACATTAGCGAAACTTTATTCTATTATAACGTAAATTTAGTAATTTCTCTACTGCTAACTTTTAATTAGTGTTTAAAGTGACGAACCCCTGTAAACACCATGGCAATACCATTTTTGTTTGCTGCATCTATTGATTCCTGGTCTTTAATCGAGCCACCTGGTTGAATGATTGCTTTAATACCGGCTTTTGCCGCTGCTTCTACTGTGTCGCCCATTGGGAAGAATGCATCAGAAGCTAATGCCGCACCCTGTGCTTTATCTCCAGCTTGTTCAAAGGCAATTTTCGCAGCACCTACACGGTTCATTTGACCCGCACCTACACCTAATGTCATTTGCTTATCTGTTACAACGATGGCATTCGATTTTACATGCTTCACAACTGCCCAGCCTAGTTTTAATGCTTCCCACTCTTCTTCAGTCGGTTCACGGTCTGTTACAACTTGAATAGTTGCATCTTTAAAGCCGAAACGGTCCGGCTCCTGTACAAGTAAACCACCTTCAACTGCTACAACATTGAACTGATCTTGCTTTTCCTGTGTGAAATCGATTGTTAACAGACGAATGTTTTTCTTCTGTGTTAAAATCTCTAATGCTTCTGAAGTAAAGCTTGGCGCAATGATGATTTCCAGGAAAATACCCGATAACTTTTCGGCAGTTGCCTTGTCCACTTCTTTGTTTAATGCGATGATGCCGCCAAAGATAGATGTTGGATCTGCTTCATATGCTTTATTGAATGCTTCTTCAATTGTTTCGCCAGTACCGACACCACATGGGTTCATGTGCTTTACGGCAACCGCTGCAGGCATTTCAAATTCTTTTACGATTTGCAATGCTGCATTTGCATCCTGAATATTGTTGTACGATAACTCTTTACCGTGTAATTGTGTTGCGTAGGCAATCGAGAAATCCGAACCTAAACGTTTTGCATAGAAAGCCGCTTTTTGGTGAGGGTTTTCACCATAGCGTAATGTTTGCTTCAACTCATATGTTAGCGTCATGTTTTCAGGGAACTCTTCGCCAATTGCATTTGATAAATGATTGGAAATATACGAATCATAAGCAGCCGTATGACGGAATACTTTTGCTGCTAAACGACGACGTGTTGCTAATGTTGTTTTTCCATCTGCCTTCAACTCTTCCAATACGGCAGAATAGTCATTTGCATCAACAATTACCGTTACATAATCATGGTTTTTTGCAGCTGAACGTAACATTGTCGGACCACCAATATCGATATTTTCAATTGCATCATCCCAAGATACATCCGGCTTGGAAATCGTTTCGACGAACGGATATAAGTTGACACATACAATTTCGATTGGGCGGATGCCATGTTCATTCATCTGTGCAACATGGCTTGGCTCATCAAACTTACCTAATAGACCGCCATGAATCATTGGATTTAATGTTTTTACACGGCCATCCAAAATTTCCGGGAAGTTTGTTACTTCATCCACTGCTGTTACCGGAACATTGTTTTGTTGTAGTAAACTTTTTGTTCCTCCAGTAGAAAGTACTTCATAGCCAAGAGCTACTAATTCTTTTGCAAATTCTAAAATACCATTTTTATCTGAAACACTAATAAGTGCACGTTTCGTCACGATTGGGTCCTCCAATTCATTTTTTCGGTGAGCAATGCCCTAACTGGAGCGGCTCATGCGAATTTACTTTTTTGCGTTAAATAATTGCTGTAATGTTCTCGTGTATAGCGCATGTTCTAATTTATGTATACGCTCTTCTGTTGCTTCACGGTCTCCATCGATAACGTCAACTGCCCCTTGCGAGATAATCTTTCCCGTATCCATTCCCGCATCTACATAATGCACCGTCACACCGGTAACTTTTACGCCATGAGCCATTGCCTGACCAATAGCATCTTTTCCGGGAAATGACGGCAGCAACGACGGATGAATATTGATAATCCGATGCTCATAAGCCGATAAAAGCGTTTCCCCAACAAGGCGCATATAACCTGCTAATATGATCCATTCAATCTCTCGTTCTTTTAACAGTTTAACTAGTTTCGCTTCGTAGGCGGCCTTATCGGCAAAATTTTTCGGTGCAAGCTCCACAACAGGAATACCACAATTTTGTGCACGTGTCACAACATAGGCACCCGGCTTATCCGTAATTACAAGCTCGATTGTCGCGTTAAGCTCACCGCGGCTAATCGCTTCTTGAATTGCCTGAAAGTTACTACCGCTTCCGGAAGCGAATACGGCAATTTTCGTACTCATTACACTAAGCTCCCGTCATGTTCGCCATTAAAGATGACACCTTCACCGTTGACAACGCGACCAATTGTATAAGCTTTTTCACCTTCCGCTTCTACTGCAGCGACCACTTTTTCCGCTTCACTCGCAGGTACCGCAATAACAAAACCGATTCCCATGTTGAATACGTTATATAAATCCTTGTCCGCTAATGCACCTTTTTCTTTTAAAAACTCAAAGATGCGCAGCACTGGCCAAGATCCTAAATCAATTTCAGTTGCCAAACCTTGTGGCATCATACGTGGCAAGTTTTCATAGAAGCCGCCACCTGTTACGTGTGCGCAACCATGTACGTCTGCTGCTTTAAGGGCTGCTAAAACAGGCTTTGCATAAAGTTTTGTAGGAACTAGAAGCGCTTCTCCGATTGGACCAAGGTCTTCATAGCCTTCTACTACTGCATTAACTGCAATTTCATTGTCTGCGAATACAATTTTTCGAACTAATGAATAGCCATTTGAATGGACTCCGCTTGAAGCAAGGCCGATTAGAACATCGCCTTCCACTATTTTCTCGCCTGTAATAATATCCGCTTTTTCACAAGCACCTACAGCAAAGCCAGCTAAGTCGTACTCGTCTTCTTCGTAAAGACCCGGCATTTCTGCTGTTTCTCCACCGATTAATGCTGCTCCTGACTGCACACAGCCGTCTGCAACACCTTTAACGATTTGTTCTATTTTTGCCGGCTCAGCCTTTCCTACTGCTACATAGTCAAGGAAGTAAAGCGGTTCAGCACCTTGTGCAACGATATCATTTACACACATCGCAACACAGTCCACGCCGATTGTATCGTGTTTATCAACCATAAATGCAAGCTTTAGTTTCGTCCCAACACCGTCCGTACCTGAAATAAGAACTGGTTCCTTTAAGTTCAGTGCAGACAAATCAAACATGCCTCCAAAGCCGCCAAACGTTCCCATCACACCTAAACGGTTCGTACGCTCGACATGTGATTTCATCCGTTTTACTGCTTCATAACCTGCCTCAATATTTACGCCTGCCTGTTCATATGCTTTTGACATAATGTACTTGCTCCTCCTTAATTTCTAACAGTCTTTTTCATGTGGTAAAACTGTGTCCGGGAATATTTCTGTCGGGTATTTTCCTGTAAAGCATGCGACGCAAAGTCCGCCATTTTCATCTTCAAACGGGCGGTTCGTTGCACGGACCATACCTTCCAAAGATAAAAATGTTAATGTGTCCGCTTCAATTGCTACTCGTATATCTTCCACACTGTGGCTTGATGCTATCAGCTCTTCATGTGTCGATGTATCGATTCCGTAATAACAAGGATCCGTCATTGGAGGGGAAGAAATCACAACATGTACTTCTGCCGCCCCTGCTTCTTTCAGCATGCGTACAATGCGTCTCGATGTTGTACCGCGTACAATTGAATCATCTACCATTACGACACGTTTTCCTTTAACAACTTGAACTACCGGTGATAGTTTCATTTTAACACCACGTTCGCGAAGTTCCTGTGTCGGCTGGATAAAAGTACGACCAACATAGCGGTTTTTAATTAAGCCAAGCTCGTATGGAATTCCGCTCGCTTCAGAAAATCCGATTGCTGCAGAAATGGACGAATCTGGAACTCCTGTAACGACATCCGCTTCAATATGGGCACATTCTTTTGCGAGTTCTTTCCCCATGCGTTTACGTGCCATATGGATATTTACTTCATCAATATTTGAATCAGGACGTGCAAGATACACATATTCCATCGCACACATTGTTCGCTTGTCCTTTTCAACATAGCTGTCGACTTCAAGTCCATTATTTGAAATAATCAATAACTCGCCCGGTTCCACTTCACGTACGTATTCCGCCCCGATTAAATCAAATGCACAAGTTTCAGAAGCAACAACATAAGAATCACCCAATTTTCCAAGTGAAAGGGGACGTAAGCCGTTTCGGTCGCGCGCTACAATCATTTGATCATTCGTCAATAGAATAATAGAGAATGCGCCTTTTAATAGCGACAATGCTTCTTTCACTTTTGAACGAAATGGAGAGTGTTTTGATTTTTTAATTAAATGTACAACAACCTCTGTATCGGAAGTCGAGTTGAAAATGCTGCCAGAGCGCTCTAAAAACTGTTTTAAATGTGTGGCATTCACTAAGTTCCCGTTATGGGCAATTGCCAGTGAGCCAGTTGAAGAACGGAATAACAATGGCTGGACATTTTCCAGTCCTTTGCCGCCTGCTGTTGCGTATCGTACATGCGCAATTGCCGCGTGCCCTACTACTTTACGTAATTTATTTTCATTGAACACGTCATTTACAAGACCTTCACCACGTACAGCCTGAAGCTGATTACCGTCAGTTGTGACGATACCAGCTCCTTCCTGTCCACGATGCTGTAATGCGTGTAAACCGTAATAACTTAAGTGCGCCGCATCCTGGTTACCCCAAATGCCAAATACACCACATTCCTCATTTAAGCCTCTGATTTCAGCAAGCATGGAATTGCTCCTTTCCAGGCAGAACGGAATTCCTCCACAGTACCTTCAACAAGTACACCAGCTTCACCGCTAATTTTTATGTTCGCGTCGTCTGTTACTGTACCAATTTTTTGTGCATCTTTTACGATTGTTTCAAAGCCTTCTGCATGTTCAGCTTTCACAGTTAATACAAAGCGTGATTGTGATTCAGCGAATAAAGCCGTTATTGCAGAACCAGTTAATGCTACGTCTAAGCCTAAACCTTTTGCTGCGAAAGTTTTTTCTGCTAATGCAACCGCAACCCCACCTTCAGAAACATCATGCGCTGATTGAACAAGTCCTGCTTGAATCGCTTCTAAAATAGATTGTTGACGTGCCGCTTCTACTGTCAAGTCGATTGAAGGTGCTTTGCCAGAAATGCCGCCTTCCACTAACTTTTGTAATTCAGATCCACCGAATTCTGTTTTCGTGTCGCCGACTATATATACAACGTCTCCAGCAGCTTTTACTTCCTGAGTTGTAACATGTGCTAAATCTTTTACTAATCCAACCATACCGATTGTTGGTGTTGGATAAACTGCTTCACCTGAACGCTCATTGTACATTGACACGTTACCGCCAATTACCGGTGCATCTAATGCTAAACAAGCTTCCGCAATACCGTCAGCCGATTTTTGAATTTGCCAGAAGATTTCAGGTTTTTCCGGATTACCGAAGTTTAGGCAGTCTGTAATCGCAAGTGGTTGTCCGCCTGAACATACGATGTTACGCGCTGCTTCAGCAACAGCAATTTTCCCGCCCGTTGTAGGGTCTAGGTAGATATAGCGAGCATTACAGTCTGTCGTCATCGCCAACCCTTTATTTGTACCGCGTACACGTAATACTGCAGCATCCGAACCTGGTGCTACAACCGTATTTGTACGTACTTGATAATCATATTGATCGTAAACCCACTCTTTTGAAGCGATTGTCGGCGCTTTTAAAAGTGCTGTTAACGTTTCTTTATAATCTGTTACGTTTGGTTCTGTATTTTCCATTGCCTGATATTCTGCAAAGTAAGCTGGTTCAGCATCCGGCATATTGTAAACCGGTGCGTCTTCAGCAAGCGCGTCTGCAGGCACTTCTGCTACCACTTCACCTTTGTGCAGTAAACGAAGCATTTTGTCTTCTGTAACTCTTCCTACTGCTACCGCATCAAGATCATATTTATCGAAGATCGCTTTAATTTCATCTTCACGACCTGCTTTTACAACGATCAGCATGCGCTCTTGAGACTCTGATAACATCATTTCATACGCTGACATATTTGTTTCACGTTGAGGAACTAAGTCCAAGTTCATTTCTACACCAGTACCGGCTTTAGAGGCCATTTCTGCTGAAGACGAAGTAAGACCTGCTGCACCCATATCTTGAATACCAACTAATGCATCTGATTTTACAACTTCCAGACAAGCTTCAAGAAGTAATTTTTCCATGAACGGATCCCCAACTTGTACTGCCGAACGACTTTCTTCAGTATCTTCTGTCAATTCTTCAGAAGAGAATGTTGCACCGTGAATACCGTCACGACCTGTTTTCGCACCAACGTACATTACAGTATTTCCTACTCCCGCAGCAATACCTTTTTGGATATCCTTATGATCGATTAATCCGACACACATTGCATTTACAAGCGGATTTCCTTCGTAGCACGGATCAAAACCAATTTCACCGCCTACTGTCGGAATACCGATACAGTTTCCGTAACCTGCAATACCAGCAACAACTTCTTCAAATAAATATTTACCGCGTGCTGATTTCAACTCACCAAAACGTAAGGAGTTCAGCATCGCAATTGGACGTGCACCCATTGAGAAAACGTCACGGATAATTCCGCCTACCCCTGTTGCAGCTCCTTGGTATGGTTCAATCGCAGATGGATGGTTATGTGATTCCATTTTGAAAACAACCGCTTGCTCATCACCGATGTCAACAATACCGGCACCTTCACCAGGACCTTGCAGTACTTGAGGACCTTTTGTCGGGAACTTGCGAAGTACCGGCTTCGATTTTTTATAAGAACAGTGCTCAGACCACATTACCGAGAAAAGACCTGTTTCTGTCCAGTTTGGAATACGACCTAACTTTTCAATTGCTAAGTCAAATTCCGCATCTGACATCCCCATGTCTGCATAGAGACGTTTTTCCTTAATTTGCTCTGGTGTTGGTTCGAAATTAGTTGTTAACATGCTGTTCCCTCCACTGCTTCACAATTGATTTAAATAGTTTAAGACCATCTGCGCCACCAACGATTTCATTTGCAGCACGCTCTGGATGTGGCATCATGCCGAGTACATTGCCTTCTTTATTGATAATTCCTGCGATATCCGCTAAAGAACCGTTCGGATTTTCACCCTCATATGTAAAGACAATCTGGTTATTGACTTGTAAAGAGGCTAATGTTTCGTCATCACAGTAGTAGTTTCCTTCACCGTGCGCGATCGGAATATTGATTACTTCTCCCTCTTCATATCCGTTTGTAAATAAAGTGTTGTTGTTCTCAACTTTTAGCTGTACTGTACGACACATGAATTTAAGATTTTTATTGCGGATTAGAGCACCAGGTAACAGCCCTGCTTCCGTTAAAATCTGGAATCCGTTACAAACACCTAGCACTGGTTTGCCTTGTGCAGCAAACTCTTTTAGAGCCGACATAATGTTTGATTGGTTTGCCATTGCGCCACAACGTAAATAATCTCCATATGAGAAACCGCCAGGCACTAATGCCCCGTCAAATCCGTCTAGACTTGTAGCTGTATGCCAAACATATTCTACTTTTTCACCTAGCTCGTCCTTAATCGCATGAAACATGTCGATATCACAGTTAGACCCCGGGAAAACGAGTACTGCAAATTTCATCGTATTATGCCTCCTCAACTTCATAACGGTACTTTTCGATTACCGTATTTGTTAACACTTTTTCGCACATTTCTTTTACGATTGTATCTATATCGCGGTCAGTGTCTTGAATTGTAACTTCTAAATATTTACCGATACGTACGTCAGATACTTCGCCATAACCGATTTTTTGCAATGAGCCTTGAACTGCAGAACCTTGTGGATCCAGGATGCTTTCTTTTAATGTTACATATATTTTAACTTTCTTCATGAGTTAGTTGCCTCCAAGTTTTTGTAATATAATTTCATATACTTCCGTTAGATTGCCTAAATCACGGCGGAATACGTCTTTATCAAGCTTTTGTTTTGTAGTAGAGTCCCACAAACGACAAGTATCAGGAGAAATTTCATCGGCAAGTAAAATATTGCCGTCTTTATCACGACCAAATTCCAGTTTGAAGTCGACTAATGTTACACCAACCGCAGTAAAAATCGGACGCAGCACTTCATTCACATGCAGTGCCGCATTATACAGCTGTTCTACTTCGATCGGTGTTGCGATATTGAGCACGTCAATATGCTCCGTTGTAATGATTGGATCACCTAATGCATCATCTTTATAGTAAAATTCGACGATTGGATGCTTAAGCGGTGTGCCCTCATCCAAGCCTAGACGTTTTGCCAGGCTGCCTGCAGCAATATTGCGTGTAACAACTTCGATTGGAATAATTTCGACTTTACGTACAAGCTGTTCGTTCGCTGAAAGCCTTTTTACGAAATGTGACTCAATTCCGTTTGCTTGTAACTTTTCGAAAAGTAACGTCGTAATTTGGTTGTTTAAATTTCCCTTTCCAGCAATCTCGGCTTTTTTCTCACCATTAAATGCTGTCGCACTATCTTTGTATTCAACAAAAAGTATTTCAGTATCTTCTGTTGTATATAATCGTTTTGCTTTCCCTTCATATAAAAGCTGGCCTTTATTCATGACGTATTCCTCCTGATTAATTGATTAGTTAGTTAAGACCTAAACGTTCGAAAATCAAATCAACATTCTGAATATGGTAGTTATAGTCAAAGCAGTCTGCGATTTCTTCCGGTGATAGATGCGTTGTGATTTCTTCACTCGCTTCTACAAGCGGACGGAATTGTGTTTGCTCATCCCAAGCTCGCGCTGTTAATGGCTGAACCGTATCGTACGCTTCCTCACGTGATAATCCTTTGTCGATTAACGCAAGTAAAATACGCTGAGAATAGATCAGACCAAATGTACGCTCCATATTGCGTTTCATATTGTCAGGGAATACAGTTAAGTTTTTCAAAATATTACCGAAACGATTTAACATATAATTTAATGTAATTGTGGCATCCGGTATAATGACACGTTCAGCTGAAGAATGTGAAATATCTCGTTCATGCCATAATGCTACATTCTCATAAGCTGTCAGCATGTAACCGCGCATCAATCGTGCCATACCTGTCATATTTTCAGAGCCGATTGGGTTTCGCTTATGCGGCATAGCAGAAGAACCTTTTTGCCCTTTCGCAAACCCTTCTTCCACTTCACGTGTTTCAGATTTTTGCAGTCCGCGGATTTCTGTCGCAAATTTTTCAATTGATGTAGCGATTAATGCCAATGTAGAAAAGTATTGTGCATGACGGTCACGCTGTAATGTTTGTGTAGAAATTGGTGCAGCTGCTAATCCAAGATGTTCACATACATAGCTTTCCACACGTGGATTAATATTGGCATATGTTCCTACAGCACCGCTCATTTTACCTGTTTCAATTACTTTTGCGGCTTCTTCAAAACGTACTAAGTTACGGCGCATTTCTTCAAGCCATAATGCCAGCTTTAAACCAAATGTTGTCGGTTCTGCATGCACACCGTGTGTACGCCCCATCATTACTGTAAATTTATGCTCTTTTGCTTTTTCTGTCAGAATGGCGATGAATTGGTGTAAATCTTTGCGTAAAATTTCATTCGCCTGTTTGATTAAGTATGATAGTGCTGTATCTACAACGTCCGTTGAAGTTAAACCGTAGTGCACCCATTTTTTTTCTTCGCCAAGTGCTGGTGTTTCCGAAACAGCTCGTGTAAATGCTACTACATCATGACGTGTTTCCTGTTCAATTTCATAGATGCGATCGATATCAAATGATGCGTTAGCACGTAATTTTGCTACATCTTCTTTAGGAATTTCACCGATTTCAGCCCATGCTTCACAAGCTAAAATCTCTACTTCAAGCCATGCTTTAAATTTGTTCTCTTCAGTCCAAATAGCACCCATTTCTGGACGTGTATAGCGTTCTATCATAAATCTTCTCCTTTTACTCCGGCCAAATACCAGAGTCTGTTATTTGTTGTAATGCTGTATTTATATCATCTGTCATGATTGTAACATGACCCATTTTCCGGTTTACCTTTGCTTCTGATTTCCCGTACAAATGTACTGACCAGTCAGGAAATTTTGAAATTGAATTTGTTAGTGGAACGACATGCTGACCAAGTACATTCACCATAATTGATGGTGCCCACAGTTTTGGTTTACGTAGCGGCCATCCGCATACTGCACGAATATGCTGTGTAAACTGG
Source organism: Solibacillus sp. FSL K6-1781 (assembly GCF_038630735.1). GTDB lineage: Bacteria > Bacillota > Bacilli > Bacillales_A > Planococcaceae > Solibacillus > Solibacillus silvestris. Next base: position 3,746,721 of record NZ_CP152038.1, read on the forward strand.
GAAATATTGCATGCCTCAATCGAATAATGGCCTGAGTTATGCGGACGTGGCGCACATTCATTTATTACGATGCTGCCATCTTCAAGGACGAACATTTCCACTGCCAATGTTCCGATCAGTTTCAGTGAATCAGCAATTTTAAGTGCAGCTTCTTCAGCTAATTGTGCTGTCGACTGTTCGATACGGGCCGGGACAATCGTTTCATGTAAAATGTGGTTTATATGAATGTTTTCTCCGACAGGTAAGCAGTATGTTTCACCATCACCATTGCGCTGAACGATGACCGAAATCTCTTTCGTAAATGGAACAAAACCCTCTGCAATACATTGTGAATGTGTAAATAAATCTTTTGCCAGTTGTAAGTCCTCAGCTGATTTCAATAACTGCTGGCCTTTCCCGTCATAACCGCCCCGTGCTGTTTTAACGATACATGGGAAGCCGATTTCTCCAATGTTTTCTAGCAGCTCTTCATATGTAGATGCGACAATATACGGTGCAACCGGACAGCCTGCCTCAACAATCATTTGCTTTTCTGTGACACGATTTTGTGTAATGCGCACAAGCTCTGCGCCTTGAGGAACATAGGCCATTTGTGTTAAACGTTTCAAACCATCGTAATCGATATTCTCAAACTCATATGTTATGACATCACTAACTTCCGCCAGCTCTTCCAATGCTGCTTCATCATCGTAAGCTGCGACAATTCGTATGTCTGCCACTTGCCCACAAGGCGAATCCATTGTTGGCTCCAGTACTGCGATTTTATAGCCAGCTTCTTTTGCGGCAACTGCCATCATACGACCAAGCTGACCACCGCCTATGATGCCGATTGTTTGTCCAGGGTAAATCATTTTCGTCACGTTAAGTCACCTGTGCTTTCCAAAACTTGCGCTTTTGTCGCTTCACGTCGTGCCTCAAGCTTTGCAGCAAGTTCCTGATCAAACGCTCCTAAAATTTGCGCTGCAAGCAGGCCTGCATTTGTTGCTCCTGCCTTGCCAATTGCTACAGTCGCGACAGGTACACCACCTGGCATTTGGACAATCGATAATAGTGAATCGAGTCCGTTTAGCGCACGTGACTGTACAGGTACCCCAATTACAGGTAACGTCGTTTTTGCTGCTACCATACCTGGTAAATGAGCTGCTCCACCAGCCCCTGCAATAATTACTTGAATACCGCGTCCACGCGCAGCTTCCGCATATTCAAACATTAAATCTGGTGTGCGATGTGCTGAAACGACTTGCTTTTCATAAGGCACTTGCAGCTCGTCCAAAATGTCACAAGCATGCTTCATCGTTTCCCAATCACTTGAACTTCCCATAATAACGCCAATTTTCGGATTCATGAGTTTCGCTCCTTTAAACATCTTCGCCATTTGTGTAATAAATGTAAAAAAATCCTCAAATAAATTGCTCTCTACGCTCTACGCATGAGAAAGCAATCTACTTGAGGACTGAGCATTAAAAGTATATGTAGATAATTGCATTGAGATCCACATCCTTTATTTCATCATACCTGAAGTTGCTTTCCCACATAGTCCGGTATTTACGGTGCCGGGTAGAGACACTAGAGCCATATTCTCTAGCATATATGAGGGATTAAATGTTTTTCCTGTACACATTTTAACAAGGGTTACGCATAAAATCAATGCAAAAATGCGAACAATATTTTTAAAGCAAAAGATATTGTTCGGTTTTTAATCGAGTAGTACGTTATTCTTCTATTAATACACCTTTAAATTGTATTTTTTGACGCAAATAGATAGGCTCGCCATTTACTTCTTCGAACACCGGCTCTTCTCTGCGCCCAAATGGCATATAGCCATCTTTCTTCATTCTTTCAAGGCATTGCTCGATTGTTTCATTTTCTTCTACTTCATACCATACTTGCTTTTTAGCCAAAAAGGTCATCCTTCCACATGTAAAATATCGCTCTAACTATACCACGATACTTTTAGTACTTTCTAATAGAATGGTCTTATTTTGTGAACGATTTGTCACAAGTAAAATTAAAACGGAGCAATCACAAATTTCCTGTAATTGCTCCGAACTGTTTATTTTATAATCTCCATTTGCTCTGTTAACTGCAGTATTTCCTCAAATGTTAAGTCCGGATTTTCTAAAATCACATTATATCGTAAACCTTCTTCATCCCATTGGATTGTTTTGAAAGTACCCAACTCGATTTTAGAACCCTTTTGTCCGCGCACTTCAATCAGTTCTTCTTCCTCTCCAATTGACTGTATTGGCTTAAAGATTGAAAGCGAGAATTGTTTATCGCCATTTTTGGAATATGTTAAGGCAATCTCTCCCGTATCAGTAACCCCCATGTCTTCAATTCCTTCCATTGTGTAACCAAGGGATTCAGGGAATATTAAAAATGGTCCAATCTTCTCGACAGCCTGCTCTACTGTCAATTGTTCCAATGGCTTGAAAGATTCGACCTTAACAACGGCATCTTCGGGTATGTCTACACTAAATTTAGCATCGTCAATTTTACTGTTTGGCTCAAATTTCGTAAATTCAGAAGTTATTTTCATATCGCCACTTGCCGAAATCGTTTTTAATGTCATCCATGTTTTTTTATCTACCCAAATTTCTATATCCCCAATAAGCGTATTTTGCTTTTTGGCCTTTGCAATTAAATGGTACGTTTCATGCCCAGCAATCTTTTCTTCTTCACCAATTGTAATATCGTGGGAATTTTTTATTTGTTCCAACGTATGCAATGCCTGCTCTTTTAACGTTGGACGAACTAAACTTTCTACTTCTGGCCCTAGCTCAAAAATCATTGCTTCATTCGTTGTTTTCGAATAGGAAGTTAATGTTTTGCCATCATTAACCGCAATCGATTCTTCTCCTGTGGAATCAACCATTTCTACACGTGTCTTTCCTTTTTTCTCCCATTGCTTCGAAAGAATCTCGGTCCCGTCGTCCATTGTTGTCTTATATTCTCCATAATAAGAATCAAGTTCAGATGTTTCCTGCATCGCCTGATTCAATATTTCTTGGGGTGAGTAATTTTCCTCATTGCTGCATGCCGCTAAAGACAGCGTTAAAATTAATGTTGCTGAATATATCATTTTTTTCATTTTATCCATTCCCCTCTTCTTCAATTGGTGGTAGCCAGATGACAATTGCTAATTGATCTTGCTGTGTTTTAGCTTTAATTGTCCCATTATGCTTAGCGATAATTTGCTTTGCAATACTCAAACCGAGACCAGCCCCTCGCTCACCTATATGGCTTCGAGAAACATCAAACTGATACAGCGGCTCAAACATTTGCTCACACTGCTGTTCCGATATGGTCACCCCGCTATTTTGGACGACGATATATACGCCCTTTTCCGTAAAGTTATCTGCAACCCTTTTTGTACTCCATGCAGGAATATTCAGCGTTTCAAATGCGGATATATAAATCGCTCCTCCCGGATTTGTGTACGTCCAGGCATTCGCGACAACATTATCGACAACGCGCATCAATTGCTTCGGATTTACAAGATAACTCCCTTCCACATTGGCTGTCGTCTTTGCTTCAAACCCCTTTTCTTTGCTGATTTGTTCATAGTCGCCCAAAAGCATATCGAAAAACTCTTCGCCTTCAACTTTTACAAGTTCCAGTTCATATGTCGGTGACTGCAATAATGTTAGCATCATTAAATCATCAAGCAACTGCTTCATATAATCTGATTTGGACTGAATGATCTGCAAATACTCCTGATGATCCCTTTCAGTATGGTTCCCATGCCGTAAACTTTCTGCATATGCTTGAATTGATGTTAGAGGCGTTTTCAAGTCATGTGACAGACTGGCAATCATAAATTCCTTTTGCTGCTGCTCTAATGCAAGCTTTTTTCGAGTCGCTGTAATTTCCTGCTGCATTAATTGAAAGCTCTCGGTTAGATCTCCGATTTCATCCTTTTTTACCGGTAGCGGACTAGTTGCTTCATCCTTGGCGAAAGCGCGCATTTGTTTCATTAGTCTTTTTACCGGCTTATTGAGGCGCCTATTCAGCATATAGACAACCGCCCCATATAACAACAGCATTACTACAATTAAACTCGTTACGACAATAAGTGATTTTGTGTTTACTTGTTCCAGCCATTCTGAACGAACGAGCGTAATCTTGTATACACCCTTAATTTCCCCATCTTCATAAACAGGTTCTTTATAAACGAATGTTTCATAGTTTTGTTTAAATTCAAACAGACTTTTATAAACAGCACTTTTTGATTCAAAACCGTTCAAAGAGTTGATTAAATTCGAGGAATAATAAATCTTGCCATTCGGACTGTACAGCGTAATCATCAACTGATCGGATGTCAGTTTCTCGATTTCCTTATAATTAGCATTAATCGTGTAAAGCGATGGATTATCCAAATAATCTTTTATATCTGATACAACTGCCCACTTCTCAAAATACTCATCAAGACTTTTATCTTGGTAGTAATCGTTAATGGATACATATAGCCCATACAGTGCAAGTAACGGTAATATCATGATAAGCAAATACGTAAGGAGAAGCCATGATTTAATTTTCATACTTGTTCACCTATAAAACGGTAGCCCTTTCCCCATACAGTTTGTATATAGTTAGGTGATTTTACAGGATCCTGCAGCTTCTCACGCAATGCTTTAATATGCACCGTTACCGTATGTGTTTGATCCAGCTCAACTTGGTGCCAAACATGTGTATACAACGCTTCCTTTGTAAATAGCTCGAAAGGATTTTGTGCCAATACTTTCAGTAACGCAAACTCTTTTTGCGTCAAGCTAACTTCAACCTCTTCGATATAAACACAGTCTTTTACCCAATCAATTTTTAATCCATGTACATATGAAATCATATCTTCTGCTGTGAAAACTCTATTATATCTCTGCCATCGTCGTATTTGAGAACGAACACGCGCTTTTAACTCTTCTAAAGAAAACGGCTTTGCCAAATAATCATCGGCATCTTGTAACCCTGTGACTTTATCCGATTCATTACTTTTTGCACTGATCATAATAATTGGAACATCACTTTGCAGTCGAATATGTTCAATCATTGATAGCCCATCCATTTCAGGCATCATCCAATCAACAAGTATTAAATCATAGCTACCGGCAGAAAAATCTTCTAATCCTTCAATCCCAGTCGTTGCCCATGTCACTGCATAGCCTTCCTTTATTAAGGTGTCTTTAATAATGCGCGCAATTTCACGGTCATCTTCCACTAAAAGAATTTGTTGTTCCATCATGTACGCCTCCTACCATCACTATAACAAGTAATTTTATCGATAATTGTGACTTTATAAATCCTTTATATTTTATCTTACTTTGTTATGTCTGTTTAAAGATAGCCAAAGTTACCTTTCACAGTAAAGATGGTCGTTTTAAAATGGAAATTTTATGTTACTATCAATTGTGTAAATAAATAAAAGAGGTGTCACAATAATGGAAATCTTTATCGAAAAGATGAACAGTAAGATGGCCACTACCATTCTCGGATGGAAATATGAACAGCCTTACGATTTTTATAATAATGAACAAAGTGATGAGGCTTTGGAAGAATTAATGGATGGATCGTACTATGCCATTGCTGATAAAAATAAAGAGGTAATTGGATTTTTCTGTATTGGAGAGAGTGCTCAAGTACCTAGAGGAAACCATTTCGGTGTTTATAAAGCAGATTTAATAGATATGGGAGTCGGAATGCACCCAAATCTTGTTGGAAAAGGCAATGGGTTCGAGTTTTGTACAGGCATTATGAAATTTATTGAGGAGAAGTATCCAAGTAAATCACTAAGATTAACCGTAGCGATGTTTAATCAGAGAGCCATTCATTTATATAAAAAGCTTGGTTTTGTTAAAGAAGATGAATTTAGTAATGACGTTACAGAATTTATGACAATGGTGAGAATATAAAAAATAAAACTATTTATAACAACAAAAAAACCACTGATTCCTCAGTGGTTTTGCGTGTGCGAAGCGACGTCCTACTCTCACAGGGGGAAGCCCCCAACTACCATCGGCGCTAAAGAGCTTAACTTCCGTGTTCGGTATGGGAACGGGTGTGACCTCTTTGCCATCATCACTTCACTATAGTGGGCTTTAAATAAGCCTATGTAAAAGAATTTCATTCTTTCAAAACTGGATAAACGTTTCATTGAATTTGTGCAATAAAATGTGGTTAAGTCCTCGACCGATTAGTATTCGTCAGCTGCATGCGTCACCGCACTTCCACCTCGAACCTATCTACCTGATCGTCTTTCAGGGGTCTTACTTACTTGCGTAATGGGAAATCTCATCTTGAGGGGGGCTTCATGCTTAGATGCTTTCAGCACTTATCCCGTCCATACATAGCTACCCAGCGATGCCTTTGGCAAGACAACTGGTACACCAGCGGTATGTCCATCCCGGTCCTCTCGTACTAAGGACAGCTCCTCTCAAATTTCCTACGCCCACGACGGATAGGGACCGAACTGTCTCACGACGTTCTGAACCCAGCTCGCGTACCGCTTTAATGGGCGAACAGCCCAACCCTTGGGACCGACTACAGCCCCAGGATGCGATGAGCCGACATCGAGGTGCCAAACCTCCCCGTCGATGTGGACTCTTGGGGGAGATAAGCCTGTTATCCCCGGGGTAGCTTTTATCCGTTGAGCGATGGCCCTTCCATGCGGAACCACCGGATCACTAAGCCCGTCTTTCGACCCTGCTCGACTTGTAGGTCTCGCAGTCAAGCTCCCTTATGCCTTTACACTCTACGAATGATTTCCAACCATTCTGAGGGAACCTTTGGGCGCCTCCGTTACTCTTTAGGAGGCGACCGCCCCAGTCAAACTGTCCGCCTGACACTGTCTCCTACCCCGCTAAGGGGCATGGGTTAGAAGTTCAATACAACCAGGGTAGTATCCCACCGACGCCTCCTTCGAAGCTGGCGCTCCGAGATCTCTGGCTCCTACCTATCCTGTACAAGTTGTACCAAAATTCAATATCAGGCTACAGTAAAGCTCCACGGGGTCTTTCCGTCCTGTCGCGGGTAACCTGCATCTTCACAGGTACTATAATTTCACCGAGTCTCTCGTTGAGACAGTGCCCAGATCGTTACGCCTTTCGTGCGGGTCGGAACTTACCCGACAAGGAATTTCGCTACCTTAGGACCGTTATAGTTACGGCCGCCGTTTACTGGGGCTTCAATTCACAGCTTCGCTTGCGCTAACCGCTCCTCTTAACCTTCCAGCACCGGGCAGGCGTCAGCCCCTATACGTCACCTTACGGTTTTGCAGAGACCTGTGTTTTTGCTAAACAGTCGCCTGGGCCTATTCACTGCGGCTTCTCTAGGCTATGCACCCAAAGAAGCACCCCTTCTCCCGAAGTTACGGGGTCATTTTGCCGAGTTCCTTAACGAGAGTTCTCTCGCACACCTTAGGATTCTCTCCTCGACTACCTGTGTCGGTTTGCGGTACGGGCACCTCTCACCTCGATAGAGGCTTTTCTTGGCAGTGTGAAATCAGGAACTTCGCTCATACGAGCTCGTCATCACAGCTCAACGTTATAGTATGCGGATTTGCCTACATACACGCCTTACTGCTTGAACACGCGCAACCAACGGCGTGCTTACCCTATCCTACTGCGTCCCCCCATTTCTCAAACGGTGAGGAGGTGGTACAGGAATATCAACCTGTTGTCCATCGCCTACGCCTATCGGCCTCGGCTTAGGTCCCGACTAACCCTGAGCGGACGAGCCTTCCTCAGGAAACCTTAGTCATACGGTGCATGGGATTCTCACCCATGTTTCGCTACTCATACCGGCATTCTCACTTCTAACCGCTCCACCAGTCCTTCCGGTCTGACTTCAACGCTGTTAGAACGCTCTCCTACCACGCATACTCAAAGTATGCATCCACAGCTTCGGTGAATCGTTTAGCCCCGATACATTTTCGGCGCAGCGTCACTCGACCAGTGAGCTATTACGCACTCTTTAAATGATGGCTGCTTCTAAGCCAACATCCTGGTTGTCTAAGCAACGCCACATCCTTTTCCACTTAACGATTACTTGGGGACCTTAGCTGGTGGTCTGGGCTGTTTCCCTCTTGACTACGGATCTTATCACTCGCAGTCTGACTCCCGTGTATAAATATCCGGCATTCGGAGTTTGTCTGAATTCGGTAAAGCGAGATGCCCCCCTAGTCCAAACAGTGCTCTACCTCCGGTATTCTCAATCACGAGGCTAGCCCTAAAGCTATTTCGGAGAGAACCAGCTATCTCCAGGTTCGATTGGAATTTCTCCGCTACCCACACCTCATCCCCGCACTTTTCAACGTGCGTGGGTTCGGGCCTCCAGTGAGTGTTACCTCACCTTCACCCTGGACATGGGTAGATCACCTGGTTTCGGGTCTACGACCACGTACTAATTCGCCCTATTCAGACTCGCTTTCGCTGCGGCTCCGTCTTCTCAACTTAACCTCGCACGTAATCGTAACTCGCCGGTTCATTCTACAAAAGGCACGCTATCACCCATTAACGGGCTCTAACTACTTGTAGGCACACGGTTTCAGGGTCTATTTCACTCCCCTTCCGGGGTGCTTTTCACCTTTCCCTCACGGTACTGGTTCACTATCGGTCACTAGGTAGTATTTAGCCTTGGGAGATGGTCCTCCCGGATTCCGACGGAATTTCACGTGTTCCGCCGTACTCAGGATCCACTCTGGAGGGAATGAACTTTTGACTACAGGGCTTTTACCTTGTTTCGCGGACCTTTCCAAGTCGCTTCGTCTAATTCATTCTTTTGTAACTCCGTATAGAGTGTCCTACAACCCCAAAGAGCAAGCTCTTTGGTTTGGGCTCTTCCCGTTTCGCTCGCCGCTACTCAGGGAATCGAATTTTCTTTCTGTTCCTGCAGGTACTTAGATGTTTCAGTTCCCTGCGTCTGTCTTCAACACGCTATGAATTCACGTGAAGATACTATCCGATTAAAGATAGTGGGTTCCCCCATTCGGAAATCCCCGGATCAAAGCTTACTTACAGCTCCCCGAGGCATATCGGTGTTAGTGCCGTCCTTCATCGACTCCTAGTGCCAAGGCATCCACCGTGCGCCCTTATTAACTTAACCAAAAGTTAACACTTAGATCAGAGATCTAAGATTTAAGTTTACACGTCAATTGCTTGACTTGTTTAAAAATCTATAAAATAGAAATTTGATTTATTGCTTTCAATGTCGTTTTATCCAGTTTTCAAAGAACGAAGTGTTTTGAAGTATTTCATTCATTTAAGAATGAACCTTCAAAACTGAACAGCAAACGTTAATGTTTCATTCCCCGAGGGAATGATTCCGAAATAATCCTTAGAAAGGAGGTGATCCAGCCGCACCTTCCGATACGGCTACCTTGTTACGACTTCACCCCAATCATCTATCCCACCTTCGGCGGCTGGCTCCATAAAGGTTACCTCACCGACTTCGGGTGTTACAAACTCTCGTGGTGTGACGGGCGGTGTGTACAAGGCCCGGGAACGTATTCACCGCGGCATGCTGATCCGCGATTACTAGCGATTCCGGCTTCATGTAGGCGAGTTGCAGCCTACAATCCGAACTGAGAACGGTTTTATCGGATTAGCTCCCCCTCGCGGGTTGGCAACCGTTTGTACCGTCCATTGTAGCACGTGTGTAGCCCAGGTCATAAGGGGCATGATGATTTGACGTCATCCCCACCTTCCTCCGGTTTATCACCGGCAGTCTCCTTAGAGTGCCCAACTGAATGATGGCAACTAAGAATAAGGGTTGCGCTCGTTGCGGGACTTAACCCAACATCTCACGACACGAGCTGACGACAACCATGCACCACCTGTCACCGTTGCCCCCGAAGGGGAAACTATGTCTCCATAGTGGTCACCGGGATGTCAAGACCTGGTAAGGTTCTTCGCGTTGCTTCGAATTAAACCACATGCTCCACCGCTTGTGCGGGCCCCCGTCAATTCCTTTGAGTTTCAGTCTTGCGACCGTACTCCCCAGGCGGAGTGCTTAATGCGTTAGCTGCAGCACTGAGGGGCGGAAACCCCCCAACACTTAGCACTCATCGTTTACGGCGTGGACTACCAGGGTATCTAATCCTGTTTGCTCCCCACGCTTTCGCGCCTCAGTGTCAGTTACAGACCAGACAGTCGCCTTCGCCACTGGTGTTCCTCCAAATCTCTACGCATTTCACCGCTACACTTGGAATTCCACTATCCTCTTCTGCACTCAAGTTCCCCAGTTTCCAATGACCCTCCCCGGTTGAGCCGGGGGCTTTCACATCAGACTTAAGGAACCACCTGCGCGCGCTTTACGCCCAATAATTCCGGACAACGCTTGCCACCTACGTATTACCGCGGCTGCTGGCACGTAGTTAGCCGTGGCTTTCTAACAAGGTACCGTCAAGGTAGCGCCAGTTACTACGCTACTTGTTCTTCCCTTGCAACAGAGTTTTACGAACCGAAATCCTTCTTCACTCACGCGGCGTTGCTCCATCAGACTTTCGTCCATTGTGGAAGATTCCCTACTGCTGCCTCCCGTAGGAGTCTGGGCCGTGTCTCAGTCCCAGTGTGGCCGATCACCCTCTCAGGTCGGCTACGCATCGTTGCCTTGGTGAGCCGTTACCTCACCAACTAGCTAATGCGCCGCGGGTCCATCTTATAGTGACAGCCGAAACCGTCTTTCAACTTTCAAACATGTGTTAAAAAGTATTATTCGGTATTAGCCCCGGTTTCCCGGAGTTATCCCAATCTATAAGGTAGGTTACCCACGTGTTACTCACCCGTCCGCCGCTAAAATTTTAAAGGTGCAAGCACCAATAAAATTTCCGCTCGACTTGCATGTATTAGGCACGCCGCCAGCGTTCGTCCTGAGCCAGGATCAAACTCTCCATAAAAGTAGTTTGAAAGCTCATTTGCTTTGCTAGCGATCCAACTTCGTTAGAAGTTGAAATCTATTGTTTGCTTCATTTAAGAAGCTTGTTTCATTAACGTTGCTTGTTCAGTTTTCAAGGTTCATTGTGCTAGTCGTTTGTGCGACTGTTTTAAATTTTAACAGTGTTGTTTATGTTTGTCAACAACTTTATTAAAATTTATTTTTTCGTTTGTGTTGTTTGCGTTTGTTTCGCAGCAACGTGATTAACTATACACCCGTTACAAAGGTTTATGCAACCCTTTATTTAAAGAAAAAATTTTCAGATTTTTGCAATCTGACTTATATTGAGTTTCTTCCTATTATATATAAAGTAAAGTTAATTTACTTGTCACCCAACAATAAGTTGTTTCTCCCTAAGGAAATAACTATTGAATAGCCATTCTCATTTTTCTGCTGACTGTTTTCATGTTATGTTTTTTATAAAATGCAATGGCCTCTTCATTGAATTCCCACACATTTAACTCCACTTCATCAACATGCATTCCCTTTGCCCACTTCAGACAAGCTTCAAATAACAGCGATCCGATTCCTTTCCGTTTTTCTGACTGGTCTACACCAAAGTCATGAATGTATGCAAATCTTCTATGAACTAATGAAGGGAATTTTGGAGAATCTTCTATACTGATGACAGCAAAGCCTATCACTTTATTTTCTTCCCGTGCAATTAATACTGTACTTTGCTCTTGTTCAAGCAATTCCATATAATATTCTTCTGGCATAACACTCTCTACTTGGCGAAATACCGTACCATCCCCTTTAACATGATCATCATGTCCTTGCCTTACTAAACGATTTACTTCTATATAGTGTTGTTCCGTTGCCTCTTCAATTTTAATACCCATTAAACTCTCCTCCTTTACTTAATTCAGTTCGATCCAAAATTATATTTTCCTGCAAAAATAAAAAAACCAGTCAACAATAGTTGACTGGTGAATGATTTTACATTGAACCGACCGTACCTAAATAAATCAGGAAGAGTACTGCGAAAATATACATAATCGGGTTTACTTCTTTCGCTTTACCTTTTAACACCATTGTTAATGGGTAGAATACGAAACCTACTGCAAGACCCGTTGCGATTGATGATGTTAATGGCATCATTAACATTGTGAAGAATGCTGGTACAGCTACTTCGAATTTATTCCACTCAATTTGTCCAAGCGAAGATACCATTAAAATTCCTACAACGATTAATGCCGGTGCAGTAACTGCGTTTGTTACAACACTTAATACTGGTGATAAGAATAGTGCCAACAAGAAACAGATCCCTGTAACGATTGAAGCGAACCCTGTACGTGCACCTGCTCCAACCCCTGCTGAAGATTCTACATAAGATGTTACTGTTGAAGTCCCAAAGATCGAGCCTGAAATAGAAGCGATTGAATCTGAGATTAACGCTTTACCTGCACGAGGTAATTTATTATTTTTTACAAATCCCGCTTGGTTGGCAACAGCCATTAAAGTACCCGCGTTATCAAAGAAGTCTACGAATAGGAATGATAGAATAACTGATACCATTGTTAGCGTATAGAATTCAGGATCAGTGAATGCTGAGAATAATTTACCGAAAGTTGGTTCAACACTTGGAGGTGCCGAAACAATCTGAGATGGTAAATCAACTAAACCAAAAATCATACCGGCTATTGCTGTAATGGCCATTGCTATAAATACGCCAGCTTTCATTCCACGAACTAAGAAAATGACTGTAAGCAGAATACCAAAAATAGCTAACAATACTTCAGCATCGTGCAAGTTACCTAAACCGACAACTGTTGCCTCACTTGCAACGATAATACCCGCGTTTTTTAAACCGATGAATGAAACAAATAATCCGATTCCCGCTCCAACAGCAATTTTAAGCTCCATTGGGATGGCATTGATTAATTTTTCACGTAATCCTGTAACTGTTAATAGTAAGAAGAATACGCCTGATACAAATACTGCAGCCAAAGCATGTTGCCAAGGGCTTCCGTTTGTTAATACAACCGTATAAGCAAAAAATGCGTTTAAGCCTAGACCGGGTGCTAAAGCTAAAGGATACCTTGCAACAATCCCCATAACGAAACATCCAATTGCTGCCGAAACAGCTGTTGCCACAAATACCGCACCGTAATCCATGCGTAGTGCATCTGGTAAACCTTCAATATCAGATAGCGTTAAAATGCTAGGGTTTACTACTAAAATGTAAGCCATTGCCAAGAATGTTGTAAAGCCACCTAAAATTTCTCGGCGATAATTAGTTCCAAGTTTATCGAACTCGAAATACTTTTTCATAAGAAACTTTCCTCCGTGTTGTCGTCTTCAACATCTAAAGAACACTTAACCTTAAAAACAAAAAAGACACGCAAAGCATAAATGCCGCATGTCCACGATTTAAGGAAAATAAGTATATTACACTCCCATTACAGTAGTTTTGTAACAACTTATTTATAAATCGTAGTCGAATCATTTACGGTGATTCGGTAGAAACTCACGGGCCATATTCCCGACATTATACGACGACGTATTTAATTTACGTTAGTAATATATCATTTCAATTTTTAAATTACAAGCTATTTCCGAACGTTTTTTATATATTTTAGATCATAGTTCGTAAAAACATCCGTAAATTAGCCATTTTCTTCTATTGATGTGTATTTATTTGTTATTAATAAACTTGGCATAATCAAAGATTCAATCTAAAATTCTAGTATATTCATACAAAATAGGGGGACTTTAACTTGAATGAAATTAAGGTTGTTGTAAAGGGTGTTCTTATTAAAAATAATAGATTACTCATCGTGCAGCGTTCTCAAATTGAAACTGTCAGTGCCGGCACATGGGAGACTGTCGGTGGGAATCTTCATTTCGGCGAGTCATTTGAAACTGCACTAAAGAGGGAATTTTCAGAAGAAGTAGGACTGAATATTACTGTTAAAAATCAATTATTTTCAACAACATTCCATACGAGCAAAACACGCCAAATTGTACTACTCACTTTTTTATGTGATACAAAAGAAGAGCAAATTACGGTGTCCGATGAACACGAACAATATTTATGGGCGACAAAGGATGATCTGCTCACTTTATTGCCGCAAGAGATTATCGAAGACTTCTCCCAGCATAATGTATTAGATTTATTAAACTAATAAAATAATTTTATAAAAAGTTTATAGAAATGTTATATAACTCCTCTATAGTAAAGTTTGAACAAATAGAGGGGGGATTTTTTTGCACCAGCAACGAAAGTGGGCAATGCATTTAATTCGCTTTGCAGCTGTTTCCGGTTTTATCGGTGTATTAATCGGATCAATTATGAGCGGTAACATGAACTTCGCTTTACGGCCAGTCCACGCACACATTGTATTAGTAGGTTGGTTATCAGTCTTTGCTTGGGGGATTTTCTATTATTCAGTACCTGTCCGCAAGCTAATCTTAGTTAAAATCCAAAGTATTTTAGGCATGATCGGAGCTTTTGGTTTATGTGTAGGAATGTGGTTACATTATTTAAACCCGCTGGACACAAATGAAACATTGAACATGGTGTTCTTCATCGTAGGCGGCACTCTTTTACTAATCGCATTTTTCTTATTTATAATTGTGACATTTTTTGTCGAAAAGAAATAAAATTAATTATATCTAGCTCTATTAATTAAGTGCATTTTCCTTTAATATGTTAAAATAATAAAAGTAACATCGAAAATGTTAAAGGAGGTTTTTAAATGCCCTATTGGTTACATAACACATTATTTGTACTTTTAATAATCGTTACTTTTGGATGTGTTACTAGTGGAATTGAGTGGAAATCTCGCGAAAAAGCCACAGTTGAAGAATAATTTAAGCTTAAACGACTTACTATAATGTAACTAACATACAAAAAAGGAAGCCTATGCTAAATAGGCTTCCTTTTTATGGTTATCTTATAATCCGCGGTTAGTACGTTTTAACGGATCATCATCCAAATGGTCCAAATCATTTAAATGATTCGTAGTATTAGTCGTATCTTTAACATCCGCTTCTTCACGACGAACCGTATCTGATACAGTTTCCGTATCTGTTACTTTTCGTTTGCCGACAACAATTTCTTCTGTCACGACATCTTTTTTCGTAACCTCTACCTGTTCTTCAGTTACAGGGATATGGATTTTCCCCTGCTCTTCATAAGCATGAGTGATTCCGTCACGCAGCTGACCATTTGCATTAAGTGTTGTGTCCTCATTAACAGGACGTCTTTCCACATAA
This sequence comes from Solibacillus sp. FSL K6-1781, assembly GCF_038630735.1. Lineage (GTDB taxonomy): Bacteria > Bacillota > Bacilli > Bacillales_A > Planococcaceae > Solibacillus > Solibacillus silvestris. The sequence goes on from NZ_CP152038.1 coordinate 3,761,868, forward strand.
ACTTCTTCATGTTCTACCGGCACCTCAATCGTTTGCTGCTCTTCGACTACATGTTTATCGACCTGCACCTCACCCGTTTGCACGCGTTTTTTATCTACTTGCAAGCGTTCTTCATGAAGCGCTAAACGTTCTTCATCCGTTTTCTCATAATCACGCTCATAATGATCATTCACGCCATAATTTTTAGTACCTTCATCAAAATAAGTACCATAATCTCTATCTACATACAATAAGTATTTCCCAGCCTGTAATTCATCATAGTAACGATTTCGTTCGTCCTCAGAGATACCCATTTGCGTAAAGTGCTGATCGCGTACTAAGTCTTCACCCATCATGAATGCTTTAAAGCGATCCCACCAAGAACCTTCTTTGTAATCAGTGCCATAACCATCCGTGTTAGTGCTGTAACCTTTTGAGTTTCGGTACATCGATAGTTGATCATTGCGATTAGATACAATATACATATCCTCTTCACCATAACCTTGTGCACGAAGGCGATCCATTTCTGCCTGTAATTCTGCTTCATTATCATAAATACCATATAATTTGTTATCACGTGTTTCCATGTTTCATTCCTCCAGTTTCATTAATTTAATTTTGTATACCTACTGTCTATACTTGTTTGGCATACTATACAATACCTTTCCTCCTAAATAATAAACGTGAGGATAGTAAATTTAACATTCTGTAATAAAAATGAAAGAAAAAGATACACTGCTATGACAATAATTTATTATTAATAAGGGTAAGGCGAAATCAGAGCACAAAAAAACATAGAAAGATGTTACTCTTCCTATGTTGCCATTCAACCTATTCATCGTTTTGCTTTTGTTTCTTTTCCAAATACTCCGCACGCAATTTTTCAAGTTGCTGCTTTTTATCGAATTGTGCCGGCTTGTTTTTTTCATGATATTTCGCTACAGCTGCCTTACCTTTACTATCCAACTGATATTTTCCCATTTTGTTCACCTACTTTTTTTCGCTTTTCCAACCAATATTCGTACTCTTCAACTGTCAATGGCTTTGAATAATAGTAGCCTTGGATGACCGGCACTCTCTCCAAGCCCATAATAAATTGAACCTGCTCTTTCGTTTCGACACCTTCTACCAAAACATTTAAATCCAGTGAATTGCACAAGTGAATAATCGATTTTAGGATCGAGGCATCTTTTGCGGAATCAGGCACACCATCTATAAATGATTTATCAATTTTAATAGTGGATATCGGTATTTCTTTCAAATAAGATAAAGACGATAAACCGGTACCAAAATCATCCAGCGCAACAGACAAGCCATTTTCCCTGAAAGCCCTTACTGCTGATATGGCATTATGAATATCATGAATGACACTTGTTTCAGTAACTTCCAATTCAATTTTAGACGCTTGAAGTTTATACTTAAGCAAACTCTCACTGATTACTCTTTTTAAACGTGGTGATGTCAAATACATACCCGGAATATTAATCGATATTTGCGGCAGCTCTATCCCCATAGTAGTCCATGAGGCTATTTGTTGGCAAACTCTCTCAATTAGCCAATCTGTCACATCTGAAATACGATTAGTATTTTCTATAATGGGGATAAACACCGCCGGAGATATTATTCCGAACATCGGATGTTTCCAACGCATAAGCGCCTCTATCCCTACTACACTATTTTGCTCCGGATGCACTTTTGGCTGATATACGATGAACAACTCATTTTCATCCATCGCCCGTTGAATATCAAGGCTAAGTTGACGTTCAAAATTAAACGTATGAATTTTTGGATCGTACTTTATTATTTCATGCCTGGATTGTGTCGACGGAGCATGTAATACCGCAATTGCATTGGCAAAATGTTCATGAACCGGCTTTTTTTCATCTGACTGTGAAACAGCAAAAACTGCTTCCACCGAAACCATACGTTCTCCAATATTTAACGGACGCTCTAACAAAAGACATATACTCCGCAATCCATTGATTGTATTTTGCACACTTTCAGCAGGTGCATGTATCACCGTAAAGCGATTAGCTTCCGTGCGATACAATTTCGTCTCCTTTGGCAGATTAGTTTGCATTATTTCTATTACACTTTTCACAATTGCATCCCCAAAAGAATAGCCATAAGCTAATATATACTTCTCTACGTTGTTTAAATGAACAATGGCCACCATTTTCGTATTCTTTTTAATATGCTGGTCTTCTGTAAATTGATTATGGTTTGGCAATTGTGTCAACGCATCAAAATATTTCATACGGAAGTCAACATAGCTATCTAGGCGACTGGCTAAAATTGCAAGTCCAAACAAACTGCCAATTCCAATTGTCACAAACAACACGACTTCAATCATATTGGAATCATGCGTATGTACACGGATCGGCCCCTCCACATAAAAACTCATCGCTAACATACCTGTATAGTGCATGCTTGTTACAGCGATAGCCATTAAAAAAGCGGCGACACTTTTCACCAAAACCTTTTCCATTTTAGTATCAGTAATCGAAAAGATGTACAAAGAGGCAAACGATGCCACAATTGCTATCAAGATCGATAAGCCAAACAGGACCGGATTATAAACAACCTTTGCATCCATTTCCATAGCAGCCATACCTATATAATGCATAAGTGCTATACCGCATCCCATAAAAAAACCAGCTGCGATAAATGTTTGAATCTTTTTATAGTCGCGATTGGTTAAATAAAATGCCATATACGATGCACCAATAGCAGGGATGACAGATATAATCGTCAGTACCAAATTATGCTTCATAGGTATGGATATGACGAACGCACTCATTCCAACATAGTGCATTGACCAAATTCCAAGCCCCATTGCCAGTGAAGCCAACACTAACCATATATTTTTGTGAAAAAAACCCTTTCCATTGATGCGCCGATTAATATAAATCGCTGTATAGGATGCACCAAAAGCGATAATGAAAGACAATAGTATTACTAAGGGATCATATGTCCCTTCAATAATATGCATGCTTTCCAAGTCAGGTTTTGTAAACAAAGAAATTCGCTCCCCTTATCTGATTGGTAATTAATGTTCCAATTATTCATGTTGACCTCAATTGCTGCATCTTGATAAGAAGTGCATGTTGGCTTCATAAAGTTTAATACATCCAATTTAAATTGAACAGAATAAAAATAATTCTTTTTTTAAAAGATAATCTTTGCGAACAAATTCTTCTCTTTCACATCCGATACACACTAGCACAATTGAAGTATGTCTCCCTGTTCTTTCGCATTACCGAGACATAAAAACCCCTGGAGGTTAGATTTTTTCTAACTTCCAGGGGCATTATCATTAAAAGAATGTTTTTTTGTAAATGTAATAGGACTAGAATTATGAATGAGACATTAGACAACTAGTACTATTCCCACTCAATCGTTGCTGGTGGCTTAGAAGTAATGTCATACAGCACGCGGTTTACGTGTTTTACTTCGTTGACGATACGTACAGAAATCTTCTCTAGTACATCGTAAGGGATACGTGCCCAGTCAGATGTCATACCGTCGATTGATGTTACACCGCGGATACCAATTGCGTAGTCGTACGTACGGCCATCGCCCATTACACCTACTGAACGGATGTCAGGTAATACAGCGAAGTATTGCCAAATGTCGCGCTCCAGGCCGGCATTTTTAACCTCTTCGCGCAGGATGTAGTCTGCTTCTCGAACGATTTCCAGTTTTTCTTCTGTTACTTCACCAAGTACACGGATACCTAAACCAGGACCTGGGAAAGGCTGACGCCATACAACTTCTTCAGGTAGACCTAATTCAAGGCCTAAAGCGCGTACTTCGTCTTTGAATAGTGTATTTAATGGTTCGATTAATTCAAACTTCATATCTTCCGGTAAACCACCAACATTATGGTGTGATTTAATTGTTTGGGCAGTTGCTGTACCTGATTCAATAATATCTGTGTAAAGGGTACCTTGCGCTAAGAAGTCCATATCTTTTAGCTTTGATGACTCTTCATCAAATACGTAAATGAACTCATTACCTATAATTTTACGTTTTTGCTCTGGGTCAGAAACACCGGCAAGTTTATTCATGAAACGCTCACGAGCATCGATTTTGATCAGTTTCATATCGAAGTCTTCTGTGAAAGTTTTCATTACCTGTTCAACTTCACCTTTACGGTTTAAGTTGTGATCCACGAACATACAAGTTAATTGGTCACCGATTGCTTTGTGGATTAACACTGCTACTACAGATGAATCAACTCCGCCTGATAATGCACAAAGTACTTGCTTATCTCCAACTTGCTCACGGATTTTCGCAATCTCGATTTCAATGAAGTTCGCCATCGACCAGTCGCCTTTTGCTTCACAAACATTGAATACGAAGTTTTTCAGTAAATCATTTCCGTATACAGAGTGGCGTACTTCCGGATGGAATTGTACTGCATAAAATTTACGAGAAGCATCAGCCATTGCCGCGATCGGGCATGCCGGGCTTGTCGCAATTACTTCAAAACCTTCTGGCACTGCTGTTACATGGTCACCGTGGCTCATCCATACAACTTGATTTTTTGGTAATTCCGCAAATAATTTATTATCTGAAGTAATGTTAATTTCAGCTTTCCCGTACTCACGAGTTGCTGCGCCTTCCACTTTACCGCCATGTGTTTGGGCCATTAACTGCATGCCATAGCAAATACCTAAAATCGGTAAACCTAATTCAAAAATCGCCGGATCTACATGGAATGCTGATTCATCATATACAGAGTTTGGACCACCTGAAAATACAATACCTACAGCATTCATTTCTTTAATTTCTTCAGCAGTAATCGTATGTGGATGTAATTCAGAGAATACACCGAATTCACGAATACGACGAGTGATTAATTGGTTGAACTGACTACCGAAATCAAGAACGACAATCTTTTCTTGTTCTTTTAACAAAGGAGTTGACACTATTTCCACCTCTTCTAATTTTTTGCGGCCTATATTAAGAAAAAAAACGCGTAAGAAAATAATTTCTACGCGTTCATATTTCATCTCTTCTTCAAGTGGGTAAACCTATCCCTTATAAGGATATAGTGGGACCCACCGTCATAGATAAGTTATTTAGGGTAACTTAGTAGAAACATCTGGACCATATTACCAGACTTATATGAAGGCACAATACTATTTATTTTTCTAAATTTTACTCTTTCGTCGAGTTAAAATCAACCACTCGTACGATTGATTAAATATTCCCAAATTTCTTTCATTTCAGTCGTGTTAATTTGGTCGGTCTGTTTTGCATAAATAAGTCGCTCATAAAATGCCGTCAACTCACTCATTTTTGTGGTATCCAGCTGTCGATCAACACGCATTGCAAACTGTTGCAATGTTTCGTCTTGTCCTCGTTTCAAATGAACTCGCTCCAACTGTTTTAATAACACAAAATATGCTTCTTCAAATGTTGCTGCTTTATCTAATTTCGATTTGTTCATTTGAACTGCAAGTTTTGGTTGCCATTTTCCGCGTTTTTTCCAAGCAACAATTAACCCAATCACAACAAGAGCCAGTAATCCGTACAGCACCCATTTAAATTTTGACCAGTCCATTCTACTTGTCCCATTAGTTGATTGCTTAGTTGTATCTTGTTCTTCCAACTCCGGCTTTGGTGCTTCCGGTTCTTCCATATCAGGTAGCTGCTCTTCTTCGGGAGCTTCGAAATCTACATCATAATTAATATTCATCGGATTACTAAAGCCAATTGTCGGCTCAAACGGCATCCATCCAATACCGTCAATATACGCTTCCACCCATGAATGGGCATCATTATTCGTCACTTGATACGTAACCATACCGTCTTGTGAATCGATTCGTTCTCCACTAGAAAAACCTTTTACCCAACGTGCCTGAATCCCTATCGAACGAAGCATGACGACCATCGAAGTAGAGAAGTTATCACAATATCCAAGCCTTGTTTCAAACAAAAACTGATCTACATAGTCTTGATCTGCTGATGGAACTTGTACATTTGTCGTTTCATATTGAAAGCCACTACGCGCAAAGTAACCTTCAATTGCACGAGCCTTGTCATATACACTGTCATACATGTCGGTAATTTCAAGAGCTAAATCAGTTACACGCTGCGGCAAATTATCCGGAAGCTGTAAATAGCGCGAATCATTTTCAGTTGAGGATAATGATTCTTTCAAAGCAACGTAACTATATTCCGGCTGTTGAAATGTCATCTCGTATGATGCAGGAGCTACAACATCGCTGTTTATAAGAGGCAGAATTTTTTCATTGCCTGTATTAAATCTCAATCCAGTTTGTGTACCGTCTAGATTATAAGAAGTAATGCCATATGCCTGCAATAAAAACAAGTATTCTTCATTTATAGCCTGCACTTCCACCGACTGAGGCTCTTCACTTCCAGGCTTGATTGAAAGCGGAAGAGGATCTGCAAACTGAAGCGTTTGTTGCAATGACTCATCATCTGATTGCTCCCAACCTTTAGACGTATAAAAATCTTTCGTCTCAACACGCCAATATTGACGGATCGGTGTTTTTATTTCATAGACAATCGTATTATCCCCCGCAAACGGTCCACCCAGTCGCTCATCATTTTCCCCGTAACCAACTGTTGCAACCGATTGACTGGCATTACCCCCAATACCTGCAATATTTTTTACATATGGAACCGGGTCCGACCATTGAGGCTCTGCTTTCGGCATGACTGTTGCAACAATTCCTGCAATCATAACAAAAATGATAATCGGAGTCGCATATTTCAAGTAGTTCATCCAATCTTTTTGCATTTCCGCGGCCTGCATAAGTCGTTTTATAAACAGCAACGATGTAAGCACAAGACCTAGTAACATTACTTTAACAATCGCCGCTGTGCCATCGTATTCTGTAAAAGTATCGAGTGTCCCGATGAAAAATACTGTAAGCAACAGGAAATAGTAAATGCTATAGCGCACACTTACCCAATGCTGAATTAAATAAATAAGCATCCAGATCAATATAAAAAACAAACTTGTCCGAAATGGATCACTCACATAAATCCACTCACCTGCAAGCAATATATCCAAATTGTATTTCAGTTCTTCCGATAAAAATTGCGTCGTCGTCAATGCTTCGTCTTTATACACACTGACAACAAACCATGTAATGTATGCTAACTTAATAAACCAATTAACAATAAACGGCAGCGAAAAAATCCCCAGTACTAAACATATCCCTATGAATAATACAAACTGCGTAAAGTAGCCTGTGTTCGTTAACTCCATTACCGGTATTAACCATTCTCGTAAAATCAGAAAAACAATAAAATAAAAAATAGCGAGTTCTATTTTTTCGGCTGTGCTGCGTCTCATGCGTGCTTCACCTCCGAATACGTTCGCTGTAACTCGTCCATACCGACATAATGCACTTCATTATTTTGGCTTATATGCTGCACCGGATCTTTTTGGTCACTTACGACAAAACATATAATTTTGCGAGCATATTTCGTTCCGGCATTTAATACTTCCTGCAGTTCAGGAGTCATTTCACCAGTAATGATAACAACAACAGAGCGGCTCATCATTTTCTGTTCTTCAAACAATAAACGTTCTACACCAAACTGCGCATCCGGTACGACCGTTGCTAAATGCTGCAGTACCGTTTCATACTGTTTACCTGTTTTAATCACCGGCGTAAAATAACGGTCGACCCCGACACTTAAAAATGAAACATCGCCCTGTTTTTTTACAATTTTATTAATATAGGATGCCGTGTAATCGACAACATCATCGAAGTTCTTCTGCACTGCGCGATCAATTAGCACAAATGTATTTTGTGATTTTTGATCTTCAAATTCCTTTGTACGCAGTTCCCCATTTTTTGCAAAGGATTTCCAGTGAATCCAAGAGAAGCGGTCACCCGGTACATATTCGCGGACACCAGTCGCAACCGTCGTATCCTTAATTAAAGAATAGCGCGATTGACTTGTACCTTGGTCATATTGCATTCCAATCGGCAATAATTTGACATCGGATACTTTTGGATATACTAAAAACAGCTGCGGGTGATTCATTACAACATTCCGTATTGTCCATCCAAAAAAGTCCGTACATGTAAACAGCAATCCTCTAAAATGATGCTCTCCTCGTTTTAACTCCTTCAATTCATAAGTCCACTTAAACTCGCGCTTCCACCCAACCAAAAATAGTTTCGTTACATTTCCGTTCGGTTTTTCAAAATGTTCCTCCCTCATAGGTAATTCTCGGACCATCATAAAAACAAACGGAAACCAGCTCGTATTGCGGAATGTTACGGTAACTTGAACATTGCCCCCACGTTCAACTCGTTCTTTCGATAAAGTACGGGATATTTCTTTAAAACGAATCGGAATAATTGCCAGTAAAATCGAATAGACCAAAAACGGTAAAATCGTGAAGAAAACAAACCAGCTAACAAAGCCCCCTTGGAACATTGCATAGCAATACGTAATTATAAGCAACGAAACAACGGTAATTAAACGCCCGCCATGCTTTAGAAACTGCTTGATTCCCTTCATTACGGCACGTACCTTTTTACTGGAACATGGACATAACGAAGAACACTTTCAATCACTTGTTCTTCCGTAATTCCTTCATAGCGTGTTTCTGGTTTTAAAATAATTCGGTGGCCGAAAACGAATTTCGCTAAATATTGAACATCATCCGGAATAACGTAATCTCTCCCTTTCATAAAGGCATAGCTTTGCGCAGCACGCATTAATGCGATGGAAGCACGAGGACTTACACCTAAATACACATTTTCATGATGACGTGTATGTTGTGCGATGGACACAATATACTCTTTAATATTATTTTCTACATGTACTTGTTTTGCTTGTTCTCTTAAATCGTTCAACTGCTCGATTGTTAATACCGGGAAAAGATCATCTATCGGAACCGATTTTTCGGCACGATTCAGCACTTCAATTTCCTCTTCTTTCGTAGGATAGCCCATCTTTATTTTCAGTAAAAAGCGGTCTAGTTGCGCTTCCGGAAGCGGATATGTCCCCTCATATTCAATCGGGTTTTGTGTTGCCATTACAAAAAAAGGCTTTGGCAGCTGAATCGTTTCACCGTCCACCGTAATTGACCCCTCTTCCATACTTTCCAACAGAGCGGCCTGTGTTTTTGGTGATGTACGGTTAATTTCATCCGCTAACACAATATTGCCGACAATCGGCCCCGGACGGAACTCAAACTGTAATGTTTTCGGATTATATATAGAAACGCCAATTACATCAGATGGCAGTAAATCCGGTGTAAATTGAATACGTTTAAAGCTTGCACCCAGTGACTTTGAAAGCGCACGTACCATCATTGTTTTCCCAACGCCCGGCACGTCTTCCAGTAATACATGCCCTCCCGCTAATAACGAAACAATACTTAGCTCGGCAATCTCTCTTTTTCCTATCATTACTTTTTCGATATTTTTAATTATTCCCTCGATCTGCTCATTCATGAATAGTCCCCCCACCTGAAATCGTTGCATCTTTGGCATATAGTTTAAGCATAACGAAAACAAAATGCGAGCACAACTAGTTTACCCGGAAAATGGAAAATCACCTTACTTCCTCGGAGAGAAGTAAGGTGATTTATCAGATTTTATCGAATACTATTGTTTCCAGAAATCATCGAAAACTGTAATCGGCATATTGCGTTTATGCATGGAGCGCAAGTAATGTCCTTCAAGCTTTTCACGGGCCGGATCCGGAATTTCCTTACCTTCCAAATAATCATCAATTTGTTCGTACGTTACACCAAGCGCCGCTTCATCCGGCAATGCAGGGCGGTTTTCCTCTAAATCTGCCGTCGGAACTTTTTCATATAAATGCACAGGACAGTTTAAATGTTTTAAAATCGCACGACCTTGGCGTTTATTTAAACGGAAAATCGGCATTAAATCTGCACCACCGTCGCCATACTTTGTATAAAAGCCTGTTACTGCTTCTGCAGCATGATCTGTACCAAGTACGACACCATCATTCGATGCTGCAATCGAATATTGTACTTTCATTCGTTCACGCGCTTTTTCATTTCCTTTGGCGAAATCACTCAACGTAATCCCTGCTTCCAAAAGTGTATTTACACTTGCATCTACAGCATTTTTGATATTAACCGTATATACTTTTGTCGGCTGAATGAAATCGAGTGCATCTTGGCAATCCTTTTCATCAAATTGTTTGCCATAAGGTAATCTTACCGCCCAAAACGAGTAAGAGGATGCTCCCGCTTCTTCGTTCAGCTCATCGATAGCCATTTGTGCAAGCTTACCCGTTAACGTAGAGTCTTGCCCACCGCTAATTCCAAGCACAAATCCTTTTAAGAAAGGATGATATTTTGCATATTCCTTTAAAAAATCAATGGACTTACGGATTTCCTGTTCTACATCGATTGTCGGCTGTACTTTTAACTCTTCAATAATTTGTTGTTGCAACATAGCCAATGTCCTCACTCCTTATCGTTCTTCGAGTTCTGTTACCATATCGCGCACTTCCTGGATATTTCGCATTTTATTATCCCAGCATTTTTGGCTTAAATCGACCGGATATTCCTCAGGATTTAATGAACGTTTATACTCATCCCAAAGTAAATCCAAGTTATTGGACGCATATTGACGGATCTCCATTAAGGTTGGATTTTCATAAACAATCTCACCCTTGTCAATCACTTTCCGATGCAATTCCTTCGCTTCAAAGTTTGTTACGAATTTCGAGACAAATGTATGCACCGGATGGAACATTTTAATTCGTTCTTCAGCAGCAGGATTTTCATCAGCCATTGCGATATAGTCCCCTTCTGATTTCCCGCTTTTCTTATTAATAATCCGGTAAACTCTTTTTAAACCAGGTGTCGTTACTTTTTCAGCATTGGCTGAAATTTTGATTGTATCTTCCATTTCACCATGATCATTTTCAATGGAAACCATTTTATAGACAGCACCTAAAGCAGGCTGGTCATATGCAGTGATGAGTTTTGTACCAATTCCCCACATATCCACTCGGGCACCCTGCGCTTTTAGGTTTAAAATTGTATATTCATCCAAGTCATTTGAAACGATAATTTTTGCATCCGGGAACCCTGCTTCATCAAGCATTCGGCGTGACTCTTTTGAAAGGAAGGCAATATCCCCGCTATCTAAACGAATTCCGATAAAGTTAATCTTATCACCAAGTTCTTTAGCTACCTGTATCGCCGTCGGGACACCTGACTTTAATGTATTGTACGTATCCACCAAAAATACACAGTCTTTATGTCGCTTCGCATAAGAATGGAATGCATCATAATCGTTCTTATACGCTTGTACCAATGCATGTGCATGTGTACCTGATACAGGAATATTAAACAGCTTCCCAGCCCGAACATTTGAAGTCGATTCAAAACCGCCGATCACTGCTGCACGTGCTCCCCAAACAGCTGCGTCCATCTCTTGCGCACGACGTGTACCGAATTCCATCGCAATTTCCTTTTGGACAACTTGCTTGATACGGCTTGCTTTTGTCGCAATCAGTGTTTGGTAGTTTACAATGTTCAATAGAGCTGTTTCAATCAGCTGGGCCTCCACTAGCGGTGCTTCGATTCGTACAATTGGTTCATTCGCAAAAACAAGTTCCCCTTCTTCCATCGAATACATAGAACCCGTAAAACGAATTGTTTTTAAGTATTCGATAAAATCTTCTTTATAATGGAGTTCATCACGTAAATAAGCGATATCTGTTTCACTGAATCGAAAGTCTTTTAAATAATTCAGCATGCGCTCCAAACCCGCAAAAATTGCATAGCCATTCCCAAACGGCAATTGTCTGAAATACAACTCAAATACAGCTTTACGGTTATGCATCCCATCTGCCCAATAGCTTTCCGCCATATTGATTTGATATAAATCGGTATGCAAAGCAAAACTGTCATCTACATACTTTTCGTTCATCGTAAGTTCCCTTCTTCCAAAACATAATTTAGTCATAGTATACACCATCTTGAATTAATTCGAAGTATGAAGATTCTTTCTTCCATGTTATCTACTTTTACATGGTAGTTAATTTTGCTGTGCTGGTTATATAGTTTTCCCCAATTGACTAAATAAAAAACGTTTCGGAATTTTGTCGGGCAGCCTACTACCGGATTTATCCTGTTTAAAAGCCCTATTCCCCTTCCTTTTTTTTACATCATCTCACAATGCGATAAAACCAATCGAAAATACATGTTAATTTTCCTAACATTAGTTATTGATTTATCCTAAAATTCAATTTATCATGTTAGATAACATAACACAAGGAGTTGTTGAGCATGAAAAAGATTGAAGCGATTATTCGACCTGAGGTGTTTCCACAAGTTCGAGAAGGGTTGGCTCTTGAAGGAATTGATGGTTTAAGTATTTCCGAGATTGCTGGAGCTGGGCGACAGGAAGGTAAAATCGGATTGTTTCGCGGAAATTCTTTCTCAATGGAATTTTCGCAAAAGCTCAAACTCGAAATGGTTGTTGACAATGCCAAAGTTCAACCGATTATTGATGTATTATTGCGCGAAGCTTCTACAGGGGAAGTTGGTGACGGTAAGATCTTTATATACCCTGTAGAACAGGCGATACGTATTCGCACTAAAGAACTTGGTTCAATTGCAATTGACTAAAAATGTTCCTAAAAGGAGGAGTTTTTAATGACGAATGAAGCATTGGAATTATCGATTAACCTAGTTTGGGTAATGCTCGGGGCGTTTTTCGTATTCTTCATGCATGCGGGATTCGCGATGGTAGAGGCAGGGTTTACACGCTCAAAAAATGCAGTCAATATTTTAATGAAAAACATTTTAACGATATCAATCGGAGGCCTTGTCTACTTTGCAGTCGGATACGCCATTATGTTCGGTGAAAGTTCAGGCGGATTGATTGGTTCTTCCGGTTTTGCATTAAACGGTGTAGATGATATCGCATTTTTCGTTTTCCAGGCAATGTTTGCTGCGACATGTGCAACAATCATCTCAGGTGCTGTTGCTGAACGTACAAATATTACGGCGTATGTCGCATTGGTCGTTATCATGACAGCTATTATTTATCCTGTTGTCGGACATTGGGTATGGCAAGGTGATGGATGGTTAACTTCTTTAGGCTTCGTCGATTTTGCCGGATCAACAGTAGTACATTTAACCGGCGCTGTTGGTGCTCTAGTGGTCGCAGCAATCGTTGGTCCTCGTATCGGGAAATATGCTAAAGGTGTCGTAAACGTTATTCCAGGTCACTCCATTCCACTTGGCGCATTAGGTGTTTTCATCCTTTGGTTAGGTTGGTACGGCTTTAATGGCGCATCAACATTGGCAGCGGATCCGGCATTAGTTCCAGGCGTTATTGCAAATACTTTCTTATCCGCATCTGCCGGTGTAATTGCTACCGCCCTTTATACAAGACTTCGTTACGGCTTTATCGATGGTTCTTTAACATTAAACGGTGCCCTAGCCGGTTTAGTAAGTATTACCGCCGGCGCTGCTAACTTAAGCATCGTTGGATCTATTATCGCAGGTGCTGTAGGTGGTGCTGTGTTAGTAGAAGCCGTCCGCTTTATTGAACACAAACTAAAAGTGGATGATCCGGTTGGTGCTGTTGCTGTACACGGTGTTGCTGGTATTTGGGGTACATTAGCAGTCGGATTATTCGATACTGCTGGTGGCGGTCTATTTTACGGCGGCGGGGCTGAATTACTAGGCGTGCAGGCATTAGGTGTTGTCGCAGTAATCGCATGGACTGCAAGTACTGTTGCCATTGCAACCTACATTATTAAAGCATTTATTCCTCTACGTGTTACACATGAAGAAGAAGTCCAAGGTTTGGATATTTCCGAACATGGCGCATACGCTTATGAAATGCAGGAAACTTTTAAAGGTCTTACAAAAACAAATGACAGTTTTGCCCAACGTCTAACGAACTTAGGAAAAGTTCCTACTACTTCTAACGTACAAGATAGCGGGGCTAAAACTAAAACCGGGTTCCCGAATTCTTTAAGCTCTACAAAGAGCTAAAAGCGAAATGTGTGCCCCCTTCCCCCACACATTTTCGAACCATTCTTTCAATAAATTATGAGCTGAACAAGGAGCTGTTCTGAAAAGTTTTTCAGACAGCTCCTTGTTATTTTGCTTTCTTTACTCAATAGGATTATCCTAATATATAGAAATTGATATGAAGGAGCAACATATGATAGAACAAGCTATTCACTTTAACAACGTAGCATTTGAAGTGAATCAATCAAAAATTATTCTTCCTTTAACCTCCAGTTTTTTTAAAGGAAAAATTACAACTTTAATCGGTCCTTCCGGTGCCGGAAAGACAACACTGCTCAAACTTTGCAATGGGCTCATCTCTGCAACATCCGGTACGATTTTTATTAACGGACAACCAATGCAGTCATTCGAACCAACTACTTTAAGAAGAATCGTCGGCATTGCACTTCAATCTGCTCCAATTTTAAAATCAACTGTATATGAAAATTTAGCATTACCAAGAAAGCTGCAACATCAGGAACTTTCAAAAGAGGAAGCGTGCCAGTATTTAAACGACGTCGGATTAGATGAAGATTTCCTGATGCGTGAGGCCAATGATTTATCCGGGGGACAGAAACAAAAGCTGTCCATTGCACGAACATTAGTCAACAAATCGGATATTTTGCTTCTTGACGAAATCACATCGGCACTTGATCCCAAATCAGTGCGCGAAATTGAGCAATTAATTGTTGAGCTAAACAGAAGGTTCGGGACGACAATTATTTGGATTACCCATAATATCGAACAAGCACGAAAACTTGGGCACTATACTTGGCTCTTAAAAAATGGCGAGCTGATCGAAGCATCGGAAACAGAAAAGTTCTTTACCTCTACAAACCCAGGTATCCAACAATTTTTGGCAAGGGGTGAAGATGCGTGAGCTATACTTCGCTATCGCTGACATTAATATTTGTTCTAATTCCGCTTATTTTATCGAAAACATTGAAACTCGGTCTTGAGCGCGACACAATCATCGCAACTGTGCGTTCTGTAGTACAGCTGCTTGCCGTTGGGTATTTGCTTCATTTTATATTCGAATCGGAAAGCATGCTCTATATGGTGTTGATGATTTTGCTAATTATTTTGGCTGCTACGTTAAATGCACGTAAAAAAGGGGAAAACATTCGAGGTATCACTTGGAAATTAATCATTACCTTTATGACGGTCGAAGCTGTCGTTATGGGGGTTTTGCTCGGCCTGCAAATTATGCCGGCTACATCAAATTATATCATTCCGATCAGCGGAATGATGATTGGCAATTCAATGGTATTATCGATCTTATTTTTAAATCGCTTTAAATCTGAAGTCGAGGCAAATGAGCACTTAATAGAGCTTATTTTGTCACTTGGCGGTACACCAAAACAGGCCATTCACCAGCAACTGATGAATGCAATTAAAGCAAGTATGATTCCTACAATCGAATCGCAAAAAACAATCGGACTTGTACAACTGCCTGGCATCATGAGCGGACAAATTATCGGCGGGTCCAGTCCAATTGAAGCCGTACAGTTTCAAATACTGATTATATTCGCTCTTTTGACATGTGCGACGCTTTCATCCACTATTTTAGGCTTTTTAGTGTATCCTACATTATTTAATAATCGCATGCAGAAGATTAAAATGGGTGTAAATTAAGGCGACTGTTTGTAATCTACGAAAATAGCGCTATGGTATAATTTTAAGAAAATGACGAATTTTAAGGAGATGTTTTTATGGCATTACGTGACTTTTTCATTTCATTATCTGAAAATCAAACTCTCAACAATGCAGCTCAGCAATACGGTTTAAAGTTGGGCGCACAAAGCGTTGTTGCAGGGACAACTATCGAAGAAGTAATCGAAAGTATTCGTAAATTAAACGAGCAAGGAATTTCTTGCACAGTCGATAATTTAGGCGAATACGTTACTGACGAATCAGAAGCAACGCAAGCAAAAGAAGAAATTTTAGCTATGATCGAAGCCATTCAGGTTGAAGAACTGGATGCACACATTTCCTTGAAGCCTTCACAGCTAGGGTTGGATATCGATATCGATTTCTGCTACGACAATTTATATGAAATTGTGGAACGCGCCCATGAATACGGAATTTTCGTCAATTTTGATATGGAAGATTATAAGCGACTTCAGCCGTCATTCGATATGCTGGAGGAACTTGCAAAATCATTCGATAATGTCGGAACAGTCATTCAAGCATACTTCCACCGCGCAAAGGACGATATAGAAAACTATAAGGATTTCCGTCTACGGGTTGTAAAAGGTGCCTATAAAGAATCGGAAGAAGTAGCTTACCAGGATAAACTTGATATTGATATTAACTTTATTGAGCTGATTGAATACCATTTGGCGCACGGACATTTTACATCGATTGCCACACATGACCACAATATTATTAAGCATGTGAAATATTACGTTGAGCAATATGATATTCCGAAAGAAAAATTTGAGTTTCAAATGCTTTATGGGTTCCGTAAAGACTTGCAGCTGGAACTTGCACGCGAAGGCTATCAAGTATGTGTATATGTACCATACGGCGAAGACTGGTACGGCTATTTCATGCGTCGCTTAGCTGAACGTCCACAAAATATTAGTCTAGTCACAAAGCAAGTGTTCAATAAAAAGACAAACACTTTATTGGCAGTAGCAGCAGGAGCATACCTCCTCGGACGATTAACGAAAAAGAAATAAAGGGCTTACCTCAATTAGAAACCCCCTCATTTTGTTCACAGACAAAACAAGGGGGTTTATTTAGTACTTAAATTATTTCCAGGCTCTTTTTCAATCACATCTTCTTTTTATTCCAGCCTTTTTCTTTGAAGCGCGCGATTGCTTCAATTCGGTTGCCGACACCAAGCTTATCAAGTATGACAGAAATGTAGTTTCGTACCGTACCTGCCGATAAATAGAGCTCTGCGGCAATTTCCTTTGTCGTTTTCCCTTCCGCAACAAGTTCCAGCACTTGACTTTCCCGTTCCGTCAGCGGATTTTCACTATCGTCTTCATATACAAAATCCACTAGCTCCGGTGCGTAAATGCGACGCCCATCCATAATGATCCGAATGGAATTGACAAGCTCCTCAATCGGACTGTCCTTCAATAAATAACCGCGCACTCCCGCTTTTCTTGCACGTTCAAAATAACCTGGTCGCGCAAACGTCGTTAAAATAATTATTTTACATTCGCTTCCTCTTAACGCTTCGGCAGCATCCAACCCCGTTTTGATCGGCATTTCTATATCCATAATACAAATGTCCGGATTTAGTTCTGTTACCATCTCAATGGCTTCTTCCCCATTTTTGGCAAGGCCGACTACTTCCATATCCTCTTCCATGCTAAGCAGCGACTTCATTGCCCCAAGCAGCATCCCTTGATCTTCTGCAATTACAATTCGAATCATTTCACGTTCTCTCCCTTTTGATGCGTGATCGCCAACGGTATTTTTAGCACAACCGTCGTCCCTTCATCACTCTCTATTTCAAGTGAACCATTGATAAATTCAACACGCTCCTGCATCCCTTTTAAACCATTTCCGCTGATTAATGTATTAAAGCGTTCAAAGCCAACCCCATTATCTTGAATCGTCATTTTGAATTCATCATCACTTTGATAAAAGCTAATACGGCAAATCGTCGCTTTACTATGTTTGACGATATTTGTAACTGCTTCCTTCAAGCACATACTAATAACATTTTCCGCTAAAATCGGCATTTGAATTTCACTTTTATCGCCATTTAACCGCAGTTTAATCTGTGCAGCTTTTAAAATTTGTTCTACACGGTAAAGCTCTTCCTCAACCCTTACAGTCCGCATATCGGCTACAAGCTCACGTACTTCTTTTAGCGCGACACTCGCGGTTTGACGAATATCCTTTATTTCCAAAATGGCTTGTTCTGGATTTTTTTCAATTAATCGTGCAGCTAAATCACTTTTCAATCCAATCATTGAAAGTTTTTGACCAAGTGTATCGTGTAAATCACGTGCAATACGCTGGCGTTCTTCAAACACCGTCAATTCAGAAATGCGTTCCCGCGCCGTTTCCAGCTCACCTTCCAAATTTTCCCTTTTCGTTCTTGAATAGAGCGTAAACGGTAATAGCACAACACCTAGCATATTAATAATAATAAACGGTGTTTGCGATAAAAATAAGTCAAGGAAAATGAAATACCCCCCGACAATAGAAAGAACGGTAAAGCCTATATGTAAGCCATACATAATATAAAATCCAACTGGCTGTTTAATATTACCGATGAAAAACGCGGTAAACAATGCCAAATATACGTAGCCAAATACAAGTGTCATTGCGATATTCAGCAACATTTGAAAGCTGATCCACATATATTTCAGCCCAGGTCTAGCACTGAATGAAAAATAATGACATAAGAAATAACTTAAAATTAAAGTGATCCCTAAAATAATCTGCCATAATGTGAACGATTGTATAATGAAGAAAAATGGCATAATACAAAAGATTATCCATATATAAATACTCAACATCGGACTTTTCGGGATGATACTATACCATGTTTGCATAATTGCCTCGATTCTCTTTTTACCTATATTCTATAATAAAACAGGTACCTCAAGCTATAAATTGAGGTACCTTAATTTTTGTATAAAGTTAGTTTGTAACAGTTCGGTTACGCGTTGCCTCAAGTTCTGCCGCTTCTTTAAATGTAATAAAGCGATAGTTGTCGGCATCATATAATTTGTAGCGAATTGATTCTAAGCTTGTCTTTAATGTAATCGTTGTTGCCTGTTGAAGCGGCTTGATCGACTCATGCGCATCTTCCAACTTATAGTTCGGTACACGCGGTGACAAATGGTGTACGTGGTGGAATCCGATATTTCCTGTAATCCATTGTAGTACTTTCGGTAATTTGTAGTATGAACTTCCTTCTACTGCAGCTTTTACATAATCCCACTCCGAATCAACTTCAAAGTATGAATCTTCGTAAGTATGCTGAATATAGAACAGCCAGATCCCTAATGAACCTGCAATAAACAATGTTAAACCATGTACTAATAAGAATGTTGACCAACCAAATATTAAAATAAGGGTTGTACAAATAACTAATAATGCGATGTTATTGAAATACGTGTTTAAGCGCTCTTTACGCTTTGCATCTTTACGATTAAAACGATTCAGTATAAGTACCATAAATAGTGGTCCTAAACCGAACAGGACAATCGGGTTACGATATAAACGATAACCTAAACGACCTAATTTTGACTTTTCAAGGTATTCATCAACTGTCAGCATATCGATATCGCCAATCCCGCGCTTATCCAAATTTGAACTTGTTGCGTGGTGAATCGTATGCTCACGTTTCCACTTTTCGTAAGGGAAAGATGTCACAATACCTGTAATATTACCGATAATGGCATTCGCCTTTTTGCTTTTGAAGAATGAACCGTGTGTACAGTCATGGAAAATAATAAATGCACGAATAACAAATCCTGAAGCAAGGATACTACATAACGCCGTATACCATGGAGAGTACTGCAGTAATACATAACCTGCTCCCCAAATTAATAAAAGTGGTACAAGCGTATTTAATATTTGTTGAATACTAAGTCGCGTTTCTGACTTTGCGAACGGTGCAACATCTTTTCTCAGCTGCTTTGTTTTATCTGCATGTGTGCTTACCATGTGTCGATCCCTCTTTCCACAAAAATTATTAACCTAATCATATAAAAAGGAGAATCATGATAAAATGCTCAAACATCATATTTTTTTTATGACAGTTGTCATATGACCTGGTAACAACAAGTGTTCCTTCTAATTCTCCTGTGGAATTTTTGGTCCATCCAAATCTAACTGGTAAAACACCAGATCCAGCCAATTCCCGAATTTATAACCCGCATTGCGGATTGTTCCGCTATATAAAAATCCGAATTTCTCATGTATTTTAATACTGGCGATATTTTCTTTATCAATACAGCCAACCATCGTCTTTACACCTTTTACTTTTGCTTCTTCAATAATTGCATTCATTAGTTTACTCGCAATCCCTTTTTTATAATGATTTTTATGAACGTATACTGAATGCTCTACTGTATATTGGTTGGCTGGATAGGCACGGAAACTTCCGTATGTCGCATAGCCTGCAACCTCTCCGTCTTCTTCAAATACGAATAGCGGATTATCTGAAGCCTGCTTTTCTTCAAACCATCGCAAACGGTCTTCCAATGTCTGTTCCTTGTACATGTAAATCGCTGTGGAATTAAGAATATTATCGTTAAATATTTCCAAAATAGTCGGTATATCTTCTTTTGTTGCACGTCGAATCATCATTTCTTCCTCCTAAAGGTCGCAAAACCGCCTTACCTCTAATAAGGTAAAGCGGTATTTTTAAATCAATTATACATTAAAATAACGAGCATCCGGGTGGGCAAATACAATAGCTGATACACTTGCTTCCGGCTCCATCATAAAGCCTTCTGTTAAATGTACGCCAATCTTTTCCGGTTTTAATAAAGAGAACAGCTTCTCCTGATCTTCCAGGTTCGGACACGCCGGATAGCCAAAGCTGAATCGCTGCCCTTGGTATTTTGCCGCAAATCGATCACGCATCGTAAAGTCTGTTGCATCCGGGAAGCCCCACTGGTCACGGATTTCCTGGTGGATACGCTCCGCAAATCCTTCCGCAAGTTCAAGTGCAGTCGCTTGTAATGCATGGCTTTCCAAGAACTTTCCTGCTTGTTTCAGTTCATTTGCTTTTTCACTTACCCCTTTACCTGCTGTAACGACCATTAACGCAATATAGTCCATTTCACCGCTGTCTACCGGCTTTAAATAATCCGACAAACATAAAAATGGGGCTGCTTGCTGGCGAGGGAATGTAAAGCGTTTGATTTCAGTTTTTGCATCGTCCGGGCTGTATACGACAACATCATCGCCATCGGATTGCGCCGGGAAAAATTGATACATTCCAGAAGCACTTAATCCGCCGCTTGTTAAATAACCATTTACTAAATCCGTTAATAAAATCGCGCGTTCATCTTGGTCTGCAAGCAATTGTTCCAAGTTCCCTTTAAGCCCTAAATGGTGTCCGATCAATGTACGCATATTCACATACGGATGTAAATGGGCTACCGAATAATCCGGTTTAATATGCGGTACTAAATCTTTTGGCTTCCATACCGCCGCATCCCCAACTGTTCGTACCGGCTTTTCGAGAACCGCCACCGCTGGACGTGCCGCACGTTTCGCATCTGATTCCAGACGCTTTTCTCGTGCATCGCGCAGTTCTTCTATGAATACATGACGCTCGTTAGTATTCATTAAGCGATTCGCTTGTTCTAAACCTTGCATTGCATCTTTTGAATAGATTACCGGTCCATCATACTGATCGGCAATTTTCGTCTCAGTAAAGCGACGTGACAATGCCGCGCCTCCTACTAATATCGGAATATCAATACCGGCTTCTTTAAAGTCTTGTGCCGTAATGACCATTTGCTGAGCCGATTTTACAAGTAAACCTGACAATCCAATAAAGTCGGGTTTTTCTCTTCGAATTGTTTCAATCAGCTGTGCAGGTGTTACTTTAATCCCTAAATCTACAACACGATAGCCGTTATTGCTTAAAATAATGTCGACCAGGTTTTTCCCGATATCATGAACATCGCCTTTTACTGTCGCCAAAACCATTGTCCCTTTATTGGCACTCGTATCGCCCTTCTCCATAAACTGCTCTAGATGAGCGACCGCTGCTTTCATGACACCGGCACTTTGTAGCACTTCCGCTACAATCAACTGGTTTTCGTTAAACAGCTTGCCGACTTCCGCCATCCCTGCCATTAATGGTCCATTAATAATATCAAGCGGTGTATCGAACTTTTCGAGTGCTGCATTTAAATCTTCAATTAACCCTTCCTTCGTACCTTCCAATATGTAATACGCAAGACGTTCTTCCATTGTCGCCGGTAATTCTTTTACGACTGCATCTTTCTTTTTATCACGGTAAAAGTCAGTAAATACAGCGAGTGTTTCATCATTTGTATTGAAGATTAAATCGTTCGCCAGCTTGATTTCTTCTTCAGGAATCGATGCATAGCGCTCCAGTTTTTCAGTATTTACAATCGCATAGTCCAAGCCTGCTTGTGTACAGTGATATAAGTACACTGCATTTAATACTTCACGTCCAACTGGCGGTAAGCCGAACGAAACATTACTTACACCGAGCACTGTTAAGCAGCCAGGTAAATGTTCTTTAATGAGGCGAATTCCTTCGATTGTTTCTTCAGCGGCACCAATATATTGCTCATCACCTGTACCTACCGGGAACATTAACGGGTCAAAGATAATGTCTTCTGCTGACATGCCCCATTTTTCTGTTAAAAGCTGAAAAGAACGCTTCGCTACTTCAAGCTTTTGCTCACGTGTAATAGCCATTCCAGTTTCATCAATCGTACCGACAACAAGTGAAGCCCCATATTTTTTCACAAGTGGCATAACAGCATCGAAACGCTCTTCTCCATCTTCCAAGTTAATCGAGTTAATAATGGCCTTCCCTTGCGAAAACTTCAGTGCGACTTCCATTACTTTTTCATCTGTAGAGTCAATTACAAGCGGTACTTTAACTTTTTTTACAACTTCCTGCATAAAGTTTTTCATATCTTCTACTTCATCGCGGTCAGGGTTTGCTAAACAAATATCGATGACATGTGCCCCGTTTTTTACTTGTGCACGTGCAATTTCTGCAGCTTCTTCAAACTTTCCGTCAACAATCAGGTTTTTGAATTTACGTGAGCCAATTACATTCGTACGCTCCCCGATAAATAATGGACGCATCGATTCATCATATTGCAATGGCTCGATACCTGATACGACATGTCCGTGCGTTACATCTTTCGGCTCGCGTGGTTTATAGCCATCTACAGCTTCACGGATCGCCGCGATATGTGCTGGCGTTGTACCACAGCAGCCGCCGACGATGTTCAACCAGCCTTTTTCTGCAAAGCCTTGCAGTTTTTTCGATAATGACTCCGGTGTTTCATGATAGCAGCCTTCCTCGTCCGGTAAACCGGCATTCGGATAACAGCTAATATAACCATTTGAAAGCTCTGCCAATGAACGGATATGATCGGTCATAAATTCCGGACCTGTTGCACAGTTCAGTCCGACAGACAACGGCTTAATATGCTCAATAGAAATATAAAATGCTTCAATTGATTGCCCGGCAAGCGTTGTTCCCATTGGCTCAATTGTTCCTGAAATCATGACAGGCAGCTCTTTGCCAAGTTCCTCAAATGCACGGTGAATGGCAATCGTTCCTGCTTTAACATTAAGCATATCCTGGGAAGTTTCCATTAAGAGCAAATCCGCTCCCGCTTCAATTAGTGCTTTTGCCTGGATATAAAAGTTTTCTTCCAGCTCTTCAAATGTTATACCGCCTGTTACCGACAATGTTTTAGTCGTTGGCCCGATTGCACCTGCGACAAAGCGCGGCCATTCTGGTGTCGAAAACTCTTTTGCAGCCTCTAGTGCAATTTCAACCGCCCGCTTATTAATTTCAACTGCCTTGTCACCTAAGTCATATTCATCCAATACGAGTGGTGTTCCACCAAACGTATTGGTACAAATAATATCAGCGCCTGCAGCTAAATAGGCACGATGAATTTTACTCAATACATCAGGTCTTGTCAGTACCAGGTTTTCATTACAACCGTCTAAGTCTTCTCCGCCAAAATCTTCATATGTTAGGTTTTCTGCCTGAAGCATCGTCCCCATGGCACCATCGATGATAAGTATTCTTTTTTGTAATTGCTCATGAATCGGGTGATTATACATTCGACTGAACTCCTTTACTTTCCACATCATATTGTTTTACATAGTCCATTAATTCCAGCGTCATATCATAGCGTAAAAACGGTGTAATTAAATAAATACCGTTAAAGTATTCACATGCTGTATCGAGCAGCTCTTTAGCAATCGCGATTCCTTCTGCTGTCGATGCTTCCTTGTCATCCCCACAGGCAGCCATGCGCGCAAGTACTTCATCGGACAGTTTAATGCCCGGTACTTCATGATGTAAAAATTCCGCGCTGCGTGAAGATGTTAGTGGCATAATCCCGATATAAATCGGTGTTTCCAAATGCTTCGTCGCCTCATAGATTTCGATAATCTTTTCTTTCGTATAAACCGGCTGTGAAATAAAGTAATCTGCTCCATGCTCGATTTTCTTTTCTAAACGGGCTACAGCACGGTCCAGTACACGAACATTCGGATTAAAGGCAGCGGCTACCGAGAAATTTGCCTGTTTACGCAGCGATTTCCCAGTAAAAGAACCACCTTTATTTAACTGCTTAATTAGAGAAATCAGTTCCATTGATGAAACATCATATACGCTCGTCGCCCCCGGGAAATCCCCTACTTTTGTCGGGTCCCCTGTCACGACAAGAATATCATGAAGTTCCAGTGCATCAAGTCCCATTAAATGTGACTGAAGCCCAATTAAATTTCGGTCACGGCATGTCAAATGCGGCAATGAACGAATTCCTTGCTCTTTTAAAATCGCAGCCATCGCGATATTACTGATGCGCGGTGAAGCAAGTGAGTTATCAGCCATCATAATGACATCGGCTCCTGCTTTAGATAACTGTTTTGCCCCTTCTACAAATCCGTCAATTTCCAGATGACGTGGCGTATCCAGTTCCACTATAACTGAACGTTCACGTTTTACTTTTTCGTGGAGCGGCTCCTGTTTACGTGGCTCCGGAATTCGGACAAATTGTGTAGACCTGTGTTTTTCTTCTTTTGTTTCAATTGGCTGCATATTCGCCAAACGTTTTTTTACGGCTGCAATATGCTTCGGTGTCGTCCCGCAGCATCCGCCAATTAAACGGACACCTTGGTTTACGAGTTCAACTGCTGCACGTGCGAAATAATCGGTCTCCGACTCATAAACTACTCGACCATCTTCAATGTCCAATAATGATGCATTCGGATAAGCTGATAAAAAAGCTTTATTCGGTAAATTAACCCCTTCAAATGCCTGAATTGTATGGAAAGGACCTAATCGGCAGTTACTCCCAACAATATCTGCACCTAACCTTTCCAAGTCTTGATACGCTTCATTTAACGTCATTAAATTTTGAAGGACACCCGGTTCCTGCATCGTCACTTGAGCAATGATCGGCAAATCGGTCATCGAACGTAATAGATGGACACAATGCGATAATTCTTCAAAATCGTAATACGTTTCCAATAAAAATCCATCCGGTTCACCTGCTAGTAATACTTCCGCCTGTTCTTGGAACGCAGCTAAAATTTCATCTAATGTTGCATCACTTTTACGAATTCCCCGAATACCACCGATTGTTGCCAGAACATATTGCCCATCCAGGGAAGCTGCCCGCTTTGCGATCTTTAACGCTGCTTCATTAAACTCCTTCACACGACTTTCATAGCCATAACGTGCAAGCTTAATACGGTTAGCTCCATATGTATTGGTCTGAATAATATCTGCACCTGCCGCAATATATTCACTATGAATTTTCTCTATAATATCAGGACGGGCAATATTCATTTCTTCATGGCAATAGTCCAACCCATATGAATAAAGAAGTGTCCCGATTGCTCCGTCGGCTGTTAAAACCCGTGTTTGTAATTCTTCAAGTAAACCCATTGCCTTCACTCCATCATTTACAGTATTTTCAGTATTTTAACGATACAAAAAAGCCTTCTTTCATTAAAGAAAAGAAGGCATAGTAGTTATCGACTTAATCCCTTCTCATCTTCTGGCATTCGCCACTGGATTTAGCACCTGACTTAATGTTGGTTGCTGAAGTTTCATCGGGCCAGTCCCTCGACTTCTCTTGATAAGAAATAATATGAATTTTTGAAATATTTAAATGAATCATAACGTTATCTAATACGTCCGTCAATACCCTTTAGCTGAATGAAGTATTTCTTTACATAATTCGACTAATAATGTGTTCAGCTGTTTTTTTGCCGTTTTGAATACAAGTACCGATTCCTACTCCGAAATAGGAACATCCCGCTAATAGAACATTCGGGTAATCCGTTGCCAGTTGCTGTATAACTTTTGATAAGGCTTCATTATGCGCCAAATCATAGCGCGGCATTTGGTCAATCCACTTTGTTACATTAATGACAGTTGGATCCGCTTCAACACCTAAGCTGAGACGAATGTCTTCCAATGCAACTTTTGTCAGTTCTACATCTGACATGGCTGCCAACTCTTCATAGCGCGGATTAATATCTTTATAAAACAAGCGAACGAGTAAATTGCCTTCTGCTGACGTATGCTTCCATTTACGGCTCGTCCATGTCGATGCATTACAAACTAAATCACTATTATGCGAAACGATAAAGCCGGTACCATCAGCCGGTAATATATCGTCCGGTACATCAAAGCCAACATACATCGTTAAAGTAGATGCCGTCGTGAACTTTTTCAGCTGTTCCTCTAATGAATCATCCTGTATTACATGACGTACCGTCTCATTTGGAACGGCCAGTACAACAATATCTGCCAATATTGTTTCATCTTCCAGCACGACTTCATATTGCTCACCTTTTTTTAGAATTTGCTTTGTTACTGTCTTTCTCATGAATTCAACTTCCGGCAGCTGTTCTTCTAAACGATTGATTAATGCTGATAAACCCGGACGGAAAGAAATAAACTTCTTATTCGCAGCTTTTTCGAATTGCTCGCGATGTGCCTCGAAGCCTTTAATAATCGATCCGTAGTTGTTTTTATAATCCACTAAATACGGCAATGTAGATGCCAGGCTTAATTGATATAAATCGCCTGAATAAACTCCTGCCAATACTGGGGCAATTTGCTTTCGAACAATTTCTTCACCTAAAAAATATTCTAAAAACGTACCGATAGAGCTTTCTTTAGTAAATTTAGTATTCGGGATTTCTAAATCTTGAAGGGCCCTCTTCTTTCCTTCTTCTGAAATTAACGTACTCGACATGAGCGATTCTACACTCATCGGAATACCGAATGTCGAACCTGCCGGAATAGCATGCAGCTCGTTATTCGTATGAATGTAGGAAATACCTGTTTCGTTATAGACAAGCTCTGATTCAAAATTAAGCTCCTTAACAAGCTCCAATACCCCTGGATGGCGTGCTACAATTGAATCAGCCCCTGTTTCCATAATAAACCCTTTATCGTATTCGGAATGAATTTTCCCGCCTAAATACGCGTTCTTTTCAATCAGTATTAACCGCGCTTCCACGTTTTGCTCATGCATTTTATTTTTCAGATAATGCATCGTACATAGCCCGGTAATTCCTCCACCTACAACTACTACTGTTTTCATATCCATTCTCTCCTATTTCGTTCGCTTCT
Source organism: Solibacillus sp. FSL K6-1781 (assembly GCF_038630735.1). Lineage (GTDB taxonomy): Bacteria > Bacillota > Bacilli > Bacillales_A > Planococcaceae > Solibacillus > Solibacillus silvestris. Next base: position 3,789,203 of record NZ_CP152038.1, read on the forward strand.
CTTCTTATAGTATAAACTTTTTCATACGAAATATGGTCAGTTGGGTATTACAATTTTCAGAACCTCATAAGAAAAGCCACCCTACCTCGACATATTCCCAGGTAGGATGGCCTCTATTTTACTTATAAGAAAGTTGCTTTGTCAGGGAAATTATTTCTGCTTCCAAAGATGTAGAACGTTTATCAAAATAGCGTATACGTTCATTGCTGCGGTTTTCTAAATGTTTGTTAAGATCTAGCATATTTACAGCGTCGCTGGCAAATAGCTTTAAAGTACGAACACCAGATTCAATTTTCCGAACTTCTTTTCCATATACAAGTGCGGTATTGTCTGTTGTTTTACCTTTTTTCAATTCTAAAATATTCGTATTAATAAGCTCATCAATTTGATCGTAACGTTTGTTTTGTTTATCAGTCATCATTTGAATTTTTTGTTTGTATTTAATAACATCTTTATGGTCTAATCCAGTTTGGACATAGCTTTTTAAATATTCGACAATTGTACATAGCGTCGTCAGATTCTCTCGCTGTTCTAATAGCATTTGTTGTAGTTTTTGAATACTATCCTCATTATGATCAGAAGAGAATTGTTGGACTGCAAACATATACATAAAAATTCCCCCTTCTTAATACTTTCCCCTTATAATATATTTCCTATTTTCCATTAAAATTAAACCTATATTTATCAATGAAATAGGTCTAATTTATGACAAGGAAATAGAATATCAAAACTTTTTAGTATCTATTACATTATTATTCATATATATCGTTATTTAGAACTTTTAGCTTTTCTTGCCACTTGGCAGCTTCTGCTATATCCCTCTGTTCGTAGTAGCTTACTACTTTTTTTGTTGCTTCCATGTCTCCCAGCAAGCTTGCTTTTTTATAGTAATGGATTGCTTTTTCATTATTTCGTGCTACCCCATGACCATTTTCATAGCAGTAGCCGATATTAAATGTTGCATCAACATGAAACTGTCCGCTCGCTTTTAAAAACCATTCCAACGCTTTTTCATTATCTTGCTGTTGACCGAGCTCTCCTGAAAAATAAATCATACCCATTCGGTACATTGCTTCTTCATCTTGCTTTTCTGCACTGCGGGAATAGTAAGCAAAGGCTTGTGATTCATCACATTCGGTACCCAACCCTTGTTCATACATGATCCCGAGTGTAAACATTGCTTCAGCAATACCGAATTGCGCAGCCATCTTAAACCAGCTGAGCGCTTGTTGCTCGTCGACTGCTGTTCCCTCACCGTTCAAATACATATCTGCTAAATTATTCATTGCATCAGGGTGGCCTAAATGTGCAGCACTTTTATAAAGTAAAAATGCCTGCTGCTCACTCCCTTTTTCACCAAGCTCCTCAAAATAGCAGTTTCCCAGTTCATACATAGCTTCTCTGTTCTGCTGCTCACTTGCCTTACACAGCAATCCGTACATTTCGTCATATTGCCCATACTCTTTATATAATAAGGCAGTATTAACCATCGCCTGTTCGTCTCCATTACATGCTGAGATAAATTGCTCAAGCCACTTTTCCTCATGCTCTATTTCATGTTGTTTAAGCCATTTTCTAAATTGACTTTGCTCCATATTGTTCACTCTTCTCTTTGCTGAAAATACTGCAGTAAATATTGTTTAAACTCAGATGCTGCTGGAGGCAAATAACGATTTTTTGCCCATGAAACACAAACGGAGCGGTAGCAAGGGGGATCTAACTTCAAACGTTTTACTTTATAGTGATCTAGCCCTTTAATATTCGGAATTACGGATATGCCCATTCCGGCACCAACAAATCCTGCTACTGTATGCATTTCTTCAGCAGCAAATGTTGTATTCAACACGATGCCCTGCTCTAAAAACAGCTCATCCACTAATTGACGGAGCGAATTTCCCTTTTTAATCGCAATAAACGGTTCATTCTTCACTTCATCATATTTAACAGCATCTTGCTGTGCTAACGGATGTGTTGTCGGGACAATGACAAAAAGCTCTTCCACAAATAATTCTTCCGTCTCTATTTCAATTACCCTTGATTCTATTTTTTGCGAAAGACATAAATCGATGGCCCCCTCTTCAAGCCGCTTTAATAAACTTAACGAAGTCGCCTGCGTTAAAGAAAACTGCATGTTCGGAAACGCCTCGCTCGTTGAAGCAATCAGTTCTGGCACTATTTCCATACCTAGTGTATGAATAAAGCCAAATGACACTTCTCCAGAACCCGGTTTGATAATATCTTCAAATTCTTCTTTAATCCGATCGTATTCATCCAAAATGACATTGACACTTTGCAGAAAAAGCTCGCCAAAACGGTTGAGATAAATCGATCTTCCTTCACGGTTAAAAAGCGGTACACCTAAATGTTGTTCGATGTTCGCAATCGATTTACTTAACGCCGGTTGGGAAATGGCTAAAACCTCTGCCGCACGTGTCATATGTTGCATTGTAGCAACGGTTTTGAAATATTGAAGCTGTTCAATCTCCATTTTACATACCTCACATCATTCATAACTTTTTTGCATCAATATAATAAAAATAATAAATTGTACTTATATGTTTATACTCTTTATAATAGTCGATAACAACAGGTTTTCATATCAAAATTATTTTTAAATTTCAAGTGTTTTTTTGAAGTTTTGTAAAATTGACATAAAAAAAGGAGTCTAATTGACAATGAAACTCATCGCGCCGAAACCTTTTACAATTGAATCCGGAAAACGTGCCGTATTATTGCTGCATGGCTTTACCGGCAATACAAATGATGTAAAACGTTTAGGAAAATATTTAGCGGATCGTAACTATACAGTACATGCACCATTATATAAAGGCCATGGTGGTGGCCCTGACTTATTAATTCAATCTCAACCCGCTGAATGGTGGGACAGTGTTATAGAAGGCTATGATGAATTGCGTAATCGTGGCTATGAAGAAATTGCAGTAGCAGGTGTTTCTCTAGGCGGCATCTTCTCTTTAAAGCTTGGCGAAGAACGTCCGACAAAAGCGATTGTTACTATGTCTGCTCCAGCAACAGCCAAATCAACAGATAGTTTACAAAATCGGATTATTGACTATGCTATTAACTATAAAAAGTTATCGGGCACTTATGATGAATCAGTTGATAGCCGTAATAAAATTGCGGAACTTGTGAAAATGCCTTCATTAAACTATTTACAAAATATGATTAATGAAACAAGTGAAAAACTAAATGTTATCAACACTCCGGTCCACATTTTACGTGGCTTGGAAGATGATGAATATTATTGTGAAAGTGCAGATCTAATTTATAGTTCAGTAAATTCACGAATTAAATCAGTTAAAACTTTCATTAATTCCGGACATATATTAACATTAGGTAAAGAACGTGAATTAGTGTTTGAAGAAATTTACCGTTTCTTTGAAGGGTTAAAGTGGAAAGAATAATTATCACCACTTTAGCTGATAATTGACATTGTGTCCCCTTGCAAAAATCCCCGTTTTTGCAATGATATAGACGAGTTTGCTTTTGTTTACTCGTCAGCAAAAAACGAGCGTTAAATGGATCCCCGTCCATTTAACGCTTGTTTTTTATTGTTTATTTATTGCCAGCACTAAAATTTTCGCTATTTGAGCACGTGTGACATTGCCTTTAGGTGAAAATGTTGTAGCACTTGTTCCCTGCACTACTCCCGTATCATATAAAAAAGTAATCGCTAACTGTGCTTCACGATCATAGTTCGCTATATCTTGGAAAGGCGCCAGTTTTGCCGGTTCGTATTGCTGCCCAGCTTGAACAGTTGAAAGACGCATTAAAATTAATGCTAACTGTGAACGTGTAATTTTGCCCTGCGGATTAAAATTTCCGTTGTTTTCTTTAATTAGCCCCGCTTCATATGCAGCGGCAATCCCATTTTGAGTTTGCTGTGCATAATGACTAATATCATTAAAAGGTGCTTTATTTTTTGCAGTTAATCCAAAGGCCTGTGAAATGACAGATATTACTTGAGCACGCGTCATATTGGCATTCGGCTTAAATGTACCATCCTCATACCCATTCATAATACCCTTTGCATAGACAACATCAATATAATCTTTGCCCCAATGGTTTTGAATATCAGTAAATGGCGCTTTTACAATCTCGCTATCTGTTGTATTTTCTTCTGTTTCTTTAAACAAGGCATTCAAATAATCCTTCATCATCGCATCCGCAACGACTTGATAACCTGCTTCACTTAAATGAATATTTTTAGGGTTCGGTAAATACGTTTTTGCGTCCGTTGCAATCTGTGCTGCCACTTCAGTAAATATACCACCATTATCTTCTACAATACGCTTCATTGAATTATTCAAATTCGTTACTAGCATGTTTAGCTGTTTCTGAATTGCCGGATCTTCAATATAAGGAAACGGATTGTAAAGTCCCATGACGATCATATCAACTTCAGGATTAATTTTATAAATATTGTCGAAAATCTTTTTATAGTTTACCGCAACATCCTGAATGCTCTTAATAACACCTGCTGTATCAAAACTAAACTCACCCGTTTCAGAGCGATTTACATTCTTTAAAATATCATTTGCTCCAACACTTAATGTAATCAGGTCTGCCTGATGAATCGCTTCCTGGATTGCTGCTGATTTTTCCGAAACACCATTTAAATCGTAAATAGGTTTAGTGACATTTTCTTCAATACCCTTTAAAACGTCGACTGTTGTATAGCCTGGATAAGAAAAACCTTTATTGAATACAATCTGGCTTTTCTGATCTTGGTACTGTTTAGCAAGTAAGTCTGCATAACCAAAACCAATTTCACCGTTTTCATTCATTCCCGCTGCCAGTGAGTCACCAAGCGCTACATAATGAAACGACTTACTTTCATCTTCTGCCTCCACTATATTTGTGAATGGTAAAACGAGTTGTAAAACGAGCACAAGTGCCAGTAAAACCGAAAACTTTTTCATCCAATTCCCCCTTATTTTGGAACATTTCTATATTATAATTTATCGATTATTAAAATACAAAACAATAAAAAATCGATTGCTTTGCAAAGAACAAAACAATCGATTTTTATAAATAAGTCGGATACTTATCGGATTACATCATTCCTGGCATACCCATGCCACCCATGTCCGGCATACCGCTGCCTGCTGGTTCTGGAATATCTGCAACTACTGCTTCTGTTGTTAAGAACAGTGAAGCTACAGAAGCTGCGTTTTGTAATGCTGAACGTGTAACTTTCGCTGGGTCAACTACGCCTGCATCAACCATGTTTACCCACTCGCCTGTTGCCGCATTGAAGCCAATACCTACTTCTTCACGTTTTAAACGGTCAACGATAATTGAACCTTCTAAACCAGCGTTTTCAGCAATTTGACGAACTGGTTCTTCTAAAGCACGTAAAATAATACGTACACCTGTTGCTACATCGCCTTCTACTTGATCCAATACTCTTTCAACTGCCGCATAAACATTTAGAAGTGCTGTACCACCACCTGATACGATACCTTCTTCTACTGCTGCACGAGTTGAGTTCAATGCGTCTTCAATACGTAATTTGCGCTCTTTTAATTCTGTTTCTGTTGCAGCACCAACTTTAATAACTGCAACACCGCCAGCTAACTTCGCTAAGCGCTCTTGTAGTTTTTCTTTATCAAATTCAGAAGTTGTTTCAGCAAGTTGCGCACGGATTTGGTTTACACGACCAGCTACTGCATCAGTGTTACCAGCACCTTCTACGATTGTTGTGTTATCTTTTGATACGATAACTTTAGCAGCACGACCTAAAGTTGATAAATCAGCTGATTTTAAATCTAAGCCAAGATCTTGTGTAATTACTTGACCCCCAGTTAATACAGCAATATCCTCTAACATTGCTTTACGACGGTCACCGAAACCTGGAGCTTTTACTGCTACAGCGTTGAATGTACCACGTAATTTATTTACTACCAATGTTGCAAGTGCTTCACCTTCAACATCTTCAGCAATAATTAAGATTGGGCGACCTTGTTGAACCACTTGTTCTAATACTGGTAAAATCTCCTGAATGTTTGAGATTTTTTTGTCTGTAATTAAAACGAATGGATTATCAAGTACTGCTTCCATTTTATCCGTATCTGTTACCATATAGTGTGATGCATAACCACGGTCAAATTGCATACCTTCTACTACATCTAATTCTGTTGTAAAACCTTTTGATTCTTCAATTGTAATAACTCCGTCGTTTCCTACGCGCTCCATCGCATCCGCAATGTATTGACCGATTTCTTCATCAGCCGAAGAAATTGCCGCTACTTGTGCGATAGATTCTTTATTTTCAACTGGACGTGCAATTGCCTGAAGCTCTGTTAATGCAGCAGCAACCGCTTTATCCATACCTTTACGAATACCTACTGGGTTAGCACCAGCTGTTACGTTTTTAAGTCCTTCACGAATCATAGCTTGTGCCAGTACTGTTGCAGTTGTTGTACCATCACCTGCGATTTCATTCGTTTTAGAAGCTACTTCCGCTACTAATTTTGCACCCATATTTTCATATGCGTTTTCTAACTCAATTTCTTTTGCGATGGATACACCGTCATTTGTAATAAGTGGAGAACCGAATTTTTTCTCTAAAACAACGTTACGTCCTTTAGGTCCTAAAGTTACTTTTACAGCGTTAGCTAATTTATCTACACCAGATGCCATTAATGAACGTGCTTCTTCTGAAAACTTAATATCTTTTGCCATAATTCATTTTCCTCCTAAATTTTACGATCTATTTTTTTGATTTATTGTTTATGAAGATGTGCAGCTAGCAAAGCTTAATATGTATGACTAGCTGCAATTTTCTTTTGATTTTGTAATTATCCGACAATTGCAAGTACATCGCTCTCACGCAGGATTAAATATTCTACGCCGTCGTACTTCACTTCCGTACCAGAGAATTTAGAGAAGATAATTTCGTCGCCTTCTTTTACGTCAAGCTCAAGACGAGTGCCGTTGTCAAGAACACGACCTGTACCTACTGCCACTACTTTACCAGTTTGTGGTTTTTCTTTTGCTGAGTCGGGTAAAACAATACCAAATGCAGTTTTTTCCTCTACCTCAACAAGTTCGATAATGATGCGATCTCCTAATGGTCTTAACAATTGAAACAACCTCCTAAGAAATTTTCTATTTTTAGCACTCTCGTTTGTCGAGTGCTAACACATTTATTAGTTTAATGAATTCCATATTTTTTTGCAAGTATGTGCACTAAAAAATTTTGATTTATTGGCAAATTCCTCTACAATAATGTTAAATGTATAACAGTGGGCTATCATAATAGCCCATATTAAACTCTATAATAGAAGGTACAACATTCCACATACTTTTTTGGGATGTGTAATTCTACTAGTCAGTAAGAGAAAGAAGGTTTTTCATCCGTGACTTCCCGTTCATCAGATAAGTTCAAAACGCAGAAGACCGCATTCTATGTGTTAATAACTTATATCATCTGTCAGTTATCAGTCTTATTACTTATATTCATCCCAGGCTTAAAAGATTCCCTTTTACAACTATTTTCTGGTATGTCTGAGCAGGATCAACTTATAAAATTATCTGCTTGGTGGTCAACTATTTCATTTGCGGTTGCCTTTATTGTGAGTTTTATATTAATCTCCCGCAATAAGCAATTTTGGGATGTATTTAAAGGGGAAAAGGCATCAATTGGTGCTTCTATTGGTTGGGGTATCATCGGTTTCTTCCTTGTCTTTTTAGGGCAGACAATCGGCGCATACATTGAGCTTGCTTTAGGAATTGATATGGGCTCGGAAAATACCGAAGCCATTATGAGTGTCACAAAGGTAGCGCCGATTATGATTATTGCGACTGTCTTATTAGGACCAATCTTGGAAGAGCTTGTATTCCGTCGTGTAATTTTCGGTTCAATTATACAAAACTATAATTTCTGGATTGCGAGCATTATTAGTGCAATTGTATTTGCTGCGATTCATATGGATTTTACGCATATTTTACTGTATACAATTTGCGGTATGATCTTCGCATTTTTATATCATAAAACAAAGCGCCTTCTCACACCGATTATCGCGCATATTCTATTAAATGGTTTCGTCACATTTATCCAAATGAATGCCGATAAGTTTCAAATATAACTTTTACCCGCTATTTTACATAGCGGGTTTTTTAGATAACCTTCTTTAAAAGGAAACTAAAAAACGCTACCAAATTCGATAGCGTTACCATTAACTGTTATTCATCTGCTCCATTTGCTGACGCTGCATTTCGAGTAGCTCTTCTACCTGCAGCTCACGCTCTCGTTCCTCTTCTGCTAAAATTCGCTCTTTTTCTGCCACTTCATATTTTCGATAACCAAGACGTGCAATGACAATACTTACTTCATATAAAATAAATAGTGGTATTGCAATAATGATATTCGATACTAAATCAGGCGGCGCGAGCAATACCGAAATCACGATTAATACAAAATACGCATATTTTCGAAATTTCACCATGAGTTTCGGATTAATAATTCCGAGACGTGAAAGAAACAGCGTTACAACAGGCAATTGAAACAGCACCGCAAAAGGCACTATTAACTTAATTAAAAATGAGAAGAATTCATTAATACCGATTGTTTGCGTAATATTCAAGTCATTGGATAAATCCGTCATAAAGCGCATAATAAATGGAAATAACACAAAATAAGCAAAGGCTATTCCCCCAATACACAGTGCAAAAGCATACGGAATATATTTCAATGTTGCCTTACGTTCAGCCTCATGCAAACCAGGTGTTATAAAAGCCCATAGCTGGTATAGCAGTATTGGCGATACAATAACGGCAGCTACAATAAATGTAACTTGTAAATACACGGTTAAAGGATCTGCCGGACTAAATGCATTCATCGAAAAACTGGCAGCTAAATCGCTGCGTTGAATGTATCGAATAAGTGGTTTCGCCGTATAGAATCCGACGAAAAGAGCCATCACGAAGAAAATCGCCACGAAAAATAAGCGCTTTCTAAGCTCTTCCATATGTTCAACTACGGTTAATTCTCTTGAATTCATAGCAATACATCCTTATTTTACTTAACTTCGTTTTTTTCGTTCTCTTTATGTTCAATCACTTTTTTCTTTGTATCAAAATCGTCGTCGTCGTCCGTCAAGCCTTTCGTAGCGCTACGGAATTCACGTAAAGTTGTCCCCATTGCACGACCTAATGATGGCAATTTTTTGGGACCGAATATTAGCAAAGCAATCAGTCCAATGATTATTAGGCTCACAGGTGTAATCGCATTTAAATGTACAATCACTATAGCCACCTCCTCTATTATTATGTATATTTTACATTAATTAACTAGAATTTGCTATTTATAGTAATGAACATTTTGTTACTTACCTGAGTTTCGTACTAAATACGTAAGTGCCTGTAATTCTACCGATAGATCTATGTTCATCACTTTAATGGTGTCAGGAACAGATAATCGTACTGGTGTGAAATTTAATATACCTTTTGCATTTATTTTAACGAGTCGGTCTGTCATCATTTGTGCTGAGCGGGAAGAAACCGTTAATATTGCTAACTCCGCGCCAAATTCCTCATACATTTCCTCCAAACGATCTGGATGGAATACTGGAATATCACTTATCGTCGTTCCTTCCATCGGTGCTTTCGAATCAAATGCAACAACGATACGCGTGTTGTGATTTTTTTGGAAGTTATACTTTAGTAAGCCATTCCCCAGATTCCCGACTCCTATTAATGCAACATTCATTACCTCGTCCTGGTCTAAAGTTTGTCGGAAAAACTCCAGTAAGTACTGGACATCATATCCATACCCCTTTTTACCGAGTGCCCCAAAGTAAGAAAAGTCACGTCGAATCGTAGCAGAATCTATTTTCATCGCATCACTTAATTCCTGTGAAGAAATACGCTTTTTACCTTCAGTTGCGAAATTTTTCAAAAATCGATAATAAAGAGGAAGTCTTTTTGTTGTTGCTTGTGGAATTTTTACTTCTTGTTTCACACATTCTCCTCCTATGTACATTTGGAAATCTTTTTCAAATAATGCCTCTGTATAACGTGTCGAGATGACCTGCTTGATTTGATCAAGTAGTTGTCGCCAAGCGATATGGCACGCTTAACATAAACTCCACTCTTTGTGCAGAAGCAAGTTAATCTTACTAAACAAGGAGCGACAAGTAAAGTATCCATCGTTGCGTACAATGTTCCCATCCATTAAACTAAATAGGAGAAACTGAGGTGTAAACAATGATTGTCTTACAAGTAAATCAATTATATAAATCCTTTATTACAGATGAAATATTAAGCGGTGTAAAATTAGAAGTTCAGCACCGTGATCGTGTGGCATTAGTAGGGCGAAACGGTGCCGGCAAGTCCACATTATTAAAAATAATTGCCGGACAAATGAGCTACGACTCTGGTGAAATTATTATTCCAAAAGATATTCAAGTCGGCTATTTGGAGCAGCATGCAGGTATCGACTCTGAACTTTCAATTTGGGACGAAATGATGACAATTTTCGCAAACTTGCAAAACCAGGAACAAACGCTGCGTCAACTTGAACAGCAAATGGCCGATCCTGCCATTTATGAAGATAGCGAACAATATGCACGTATCATGGCAGAGTATGACCAGTTGCAGCATGATTTCAAAGATGCAGGCGGTTATCAGTATGAAGCCGATACCCGTTCTGTTTTGCATGGTATGCAATTTTTCCCTGAAGATTATCAAAAGCCGATTCGTTCTCTATCCGGGGGACAACGGACACGACTGGCCCTCGCAAAGCTTCTTTTGTCAAAGCCCGACCTCCTTATTTTAGATGAGCCGACCAACCATCTTGATATTGAAACACTGTCATGGCTAGAAGGCTATTTAAAAGGTTATGATGGAGCTATTTTAATCGTCTCACATGACCGTTATTTCCTAGATCAGGTCGTGTCGATCGTTTATGAAGTATCCAGAACAAAAGTGTCGAAATATGCAGGGAACTACAGTGCTTATCTAGATGAAAAGGCGAAGAACTATGAACGTGATTTAAAAATGTATGAACGTCAAATGGATGAAAAAGCCAAGCTCGAAACTTTTATTCAAAAAAACCTTGCCCGGGCTTCAACTACAAAGATGGCACAGTCACGTCGCAAAGTGTTGGAAAAGACTAGTTGGATGGAATCTCCTGATGGCGATGAAAAAAGTGCCAACTTCGGCTTTACAATTGAGCGCCAAAGCGGAAATGATGTACTGTCGGTGGATGATTTAACAATTGGGTTCACGAACAAGGCGATTTCCGAAAATATTGGAATGCGTGTCTTTAGAGAAGACCGTATTGCACTTGTCGGTCCAAACGGTGTTGGGAAATCTACTTTATTGAAAACAATCGTTCAAGATATCGAGGCACTTGCCGGAGATATCCGTTACGGTACGAATGTGCAAATTGGCTACTATGACCAGGAACAGGCGAAACTTCATTCAAATAAACCTGTTCTTAATGAACTTTGGGATGAATGGCCGTTATTAAATGAAAAGGATATCCGCAACATCTTAGGCCGCTTCCTTTTTAGCGGGGATGATGTGTCAAAAACAGTGAGCTCCCTATCTGGTGGAGAAAAAGCACGTCTTGCACTTGCAAAATTAATGATGCAAAAATCAAATTTCCTAGTACTTGATGAGCCGACGAACCATTTAGACTTGGATAGTAAAGAAATATTGGAAAATGCTTTAATTGATTATCCTGGAACGTTGCTATTCGTTTCACATGACCGTTATTTCATTAATCGTATTGCCACTAAAGTTGTTGAACTATCAAGCACGGGTTCGTTCGAATATTTAGGTGACTATGATTATTATGTTGAAAAGAAAGAGGAACTTGAAGAATTAGCTGCAATGAAAGCAGCAGCCATTGAAAAAAATACGACTGAATCGACCGTTCAAACAAAGTCTACATCGATGATTGATAAGGACGCGAAAAAAAGAGAACGTCAAATTCGTCGTGCTATTGAAGATATTGAAAAGCAGATGGGGGCTTTAGATGAAAAAATCGCCGTCTTTGAAGAACAACTTTGTGATCCTGCCATTTTTTCAGATCATGAAAAGACATTATCGATTCAATCTGAGCTGAATGATTTGAAAGAACAGCATGAAACATTTGAAATGGAATGGCTTGAACTAAACGAAGAGCTCGAACAGCTATAATTTTGGAGTGTCCATCAACATATGGGCACTCTTTTTTTAGAGGCAGACGAAAAGCTTGTTTCTCCAAAAACTTATGTTTTGTATTGCTATTGTATAATATTAACCCTTTCTATCATCCAATCTACATAATAATCATATATATAGGTCAATACGCCAAATTTCAACAAATTTCTCCACAATTTTATTCACAAAATAAATCTAGTAATATCAACATATCAACATAGTTTTCCACATTATCCACATTTAAAATCAAAGTTATGCACATTGCTGTGTGAAAAAGACACTACTATATATAGATAAGTCACATGTTACCCACAAGTTATTCACACTTTGTGTATAAGTACGCATGTTCGCAAGTTTTTTTGTGGGTATTTAACTTTATCTGTGGATAATTTTCAGAAAAGTTGAACAGTCAATAAAAACTTGTTATAAATGAGATTTATCCATCATAAATTACTAGATTCGACTTTTTTATATTATTGAAAGAAAACAAATTAAATAATTTTTTATTTTCTCTATAAAAAAAGCATGGTGAAAGGATATACTGCTACATCCTTTCACCATGCTTCTATACCCTATTTCCAGCTCATGAGCTCCATCCCAGGTCGCCCATTCATTGCTAAATTCCCACGAATCCCTGCTTCATACATTTCATACGCAGCTGCACCAATCATTGCAGCATTATCTGTACATAATTTTAAAGGTGGCACATAAAATGGAATACCTTCTTCTTTAAAGGCTTTTTCCAATGCTGTCCGTAATCCTTTATTCGCTGATACACCGCCAGCTGCAATTACTTGTTTTACCTGAAACTCACGTGCTGCTCGTACTGTTTTACCCGTCAATACTTCCACTACACTGTCTTGGAAGCCTTTTGCAACATGCTCGGCAATAATTTCTTCACCGCGCTGATCCATATTGTGTTTATAGTTAATCACTGCAGATTTTAAGCCACTGAAACTAAAGTCGTATGAATCCTCCTCCAACCATACACGAGGGAAAGGCACGGCTTCTGTTGCTTCATGGGCAAGACGATCAATATGAGGACCACCTGGATATGGCATATTCAAGACACGGGCTACTTTGTCATATGCTTCACCTGCCGCATCATCACGCGTTTCACCAATAACTTCAAAAGAACCATGTTCACGCATTAGGACAAGCTCTGTATGTCCACCTGATACAACGAGTGCCAACAGCGGAAATTCCATTGGCTGTACTAGATTGTTCGCATAAATATGCCCGGCAATATGATGTGTCCCGATCAATGGCAATCCGTGTACAAAAGCGAAAGCCTTAGCCGCATTAATACCGATTAACAATGCACCGACTAACCCCGGCCCTTCTGTTACGGCAACAGCGGTTAAATCTTTCGGTTCCATATTTGCCTGTTTTAATGCTTCTTCTAAAACAATTGTCATTTGTTCAACATGATGACGTGATGCGATTTCCGGGACAACCCCGCCAAAACGCTTATGACTCTCAATTTGCGATGATACTACATTCGAAATAATCTCCGTGCCATTTTTAATGATGGCCACTGCTGTTTCATCACAACTTGTCTCAATTGCTAATATATAGTTATCCATTATAAATTCACCCACATTACTAACGCATCTTCCTGATTATCCGTATAGTAGCCTTTACGAAGACCTCCGTCTAGGAAACCAAGTTTGCGATATAAATTTTGTGCAACAGTATTCGTTACACGCACTTCTAAACTCATGACATCCATATTTGCTTCTTTCGCTACTCGCATCGCTTCACGCATAAGTGTTTCACCAATGCCTTGACCACGTACAGACTTTACAACCGCTACATTTGTAATCTGTGCTGCATCAATAACAAGCCAAATTCCACAGAAGCCGATAATTTCACCTGTTTCGTCTTCAGCGACTAAATAATGTGCATACTGGTTTTCCGTCATTTCGTAATAAAACGAATCCAATGTCCATGGTGTAGGAAATGATGCGAGCTCAATTTTATGAACGGCCTGAACATCATCTATTGTCATTCTGCGATACCGTACCATTAAAGTTGCTCCTTTTTCTGTTCCTTTATCCAATTCGCTTCTGCTTCTGCAATACGGCGATATTGGGGAACAAAAGCATGAACAGCCTCAATTGTCGGTAATGGCATTTGTTGTGCCAAAGCAATTAATTCGGACGCACGCGGTAAATCCATCGTAAATGGAGCACGGATAGCAAAATCACCTAATACTTGCTGAATTTTTTCCATGTATAAATCGACATCTGTTCCGACAAAGAATATTGGCTGTTGTAATTGCTGAAGCTTCTGTAATAATCCGTCTATATGATCATGGTGATCTTCAATAATCGGTTCCATAGTATCTGCTTTATATATTCCGGCATATACATTTTGACGACGAGCATCGATTAATGAACAGATTGCATAATTAGCAGCACGGGCATTCGCAGCCAATGCTTTCAAGCTTGATACGCCTACCAATGGCTTTTGCAGTGACCATGCCAAAGTTTTGGCAAGAGTAACACCAATACGCACTCCTGTATAAGAGCCGGGACCTTCAGAAACGGCAATCGCATCAATCTGTACCGGTGTAATGCCTGCCTTGTTTATTACTTCTTCAATTGCCGGCATGGCACCAACCGAATGTGTTAATTTTATATTTTGCACGACTTCTGCAATTACTTTATTATCTTGTACTATGGCGACAGAAAGCGGTGCATTTGCTGTCTCTATTCCTAACCAAATCATTTTAATAACTCCTTACAAAGACGAACATATTTTTCGCCTATCGGTTTCAATACAAATTTACGTTTCGTTTCGTCGATGCGTATAATTTCAATTGCTAAACGCTCTTCAGGCAAATCTTCCTGAATAAGATGTGCCCATTCCACAACTGTTACAGCATCCCCATAAAAAATTTCTTCCCAGCCTAAATCTTCATCGCTATCTTCCAGACGATATACATCCAGGTGATTAAGTGGAATACGTCCTACATATTGCTTCATAATCGTAAATGTCGGGCTATTGACCGTTCGTTTTACTCCAAGCCCTTTTGCAAAGCTCTGTGTAAATGTCGTTTTGCCCGCCCCTAAATCACCTTCAAGTGTAATCGTATACTGTGGCTCGACTAATTCTGCCAGTCTCATCGCAAGTGCTTGCGTTTCTTCCAGCGTATTTATATCTTTTTCAAATATCATTTGATTGCTTCCTTCCACAAAAAAAATCCATTATCTCTAGTTTACTTGAAGTGAGGCAATTGTTCAAAATGTATCACTTTTATATTGACCTTACTCAATAACGTTAATATAAAGTAGCTATGAAAAAAAGAAAAACACTCATTTTTTTCTGTGAAAAAGTGAATGTCCTGAACTTTCTTTTATTTGATTTTCATTATCTGGAACAATAAGGATAGTGAAGAAGTATTATGAGAACACATACGTGTAACCTTATTTCTGCAATCACTAACGCTTTGATTTTCCTTTGCGTTCCACTATTTCTTTTTTTACCAATACATCATCCTCAAACTTTAGGCGATATCCTTTCGTCAGAAGAATTTCATCATTCCATTCATAAGTACCGTTATTAATTTGCTGACCGGCACCCCCGGAAATACGCACTACGTCTAAATAAGACATCCCTTCTTTTACTTCTTTATACTCTTCTTCATTCATGTATTTTTGCCATACGTATGTATTGCTTTCTTCTATCTCTAAAACTTCATCATGACAAGCTGTTATTAGCATTGTCAGCAACATAACGAGACAAATAGATAGGAAGACATAAAAACCCTTTTTATTCATTTGTATCCCCCTCAATTATCCTTATAAAACCATTCCCGAAATTAAGTGGTTCAAACATTACTAAAATGAAAAGGAGAATACGAACGTATTCGCATCCTCCTTATTTAAATAAACTTAAACTCTTATATTCATGAACTAGCCTTTATTAACTTATATACCGGGAATCCAGCCTGGTCTTGACAGTATTTTCTCCATTAAAGGACCTGGAATTACAGTATCGATTTCCTTATCATAAGCTGTTACTACACTTTCCCCATTCTGTACCTTTTCCACCCAATGAGGTTCAATTAATAAGGCACGACCAAGTGCTACTAAATCTGCTCCTAACTGTAATGCCTGATCTGCTTCTTCACGAGTATAAATTGAA
The DNA here is from genome assembly GCF_038630735.1 of Solibacillus sp. FSL K6-1781. Lineage (GTDB taxonomy): Bacteria > Bacillota > Bacilli > Bacillales_A > Planococcaceae > Solibacillus > Solibacillus silvestris. The sequence goes on from NZ_CP152038.1 coordinate 3,805,529, forward strand.
CCTACACCAATTAATGGTTTACGGCCATTTAACAAGCTGTGAATTACAGAAATACGATTTTGTTGGCCGTTTTTATAACGATGTGTTTCAGATTTAAAATCTCCAAGTGAAATATGCAAATATGTTAGCGCTGTTTTCGCTAATTCGTCTATTAATCTTACTGTATCATCCATCGTAATACCATCTTCTTCAGGCTCTTCCGGGCTGAAACGGTAACCGACAATAAATTTTTCATCAGCATATTTGTTTTTTACTTTAATTACTTCCTCTACAACTTCCAATGGGAAACGCAATCTATTTTCAAATGTTCCCCCGTATTCATCTGTTCTTTTATTTGTAAAGGCAGAGAAATACTGTTGAATTAAATACGTATTTGCACCATGGATTTCAACGCCGTCAAAACCTGCTTCAACAGCTCTTCTTGTTGCTTCAGCATATGCTTTAATCATTTCTTTTGTTTCTTCAAGAGTTAATGCACGTGCTTCTTTTTTCTCAATTGTAATAGCTGTACTTGAACTAACAACATCTCCATTTGGTACTAAATGTTGTAGTGATTGTCGGCCTCCATGATGAATTTGTAAAACCGCTTTAGCACCGCCTTGTTGAATAGCCTGTGCAATTCTTCGCAAGCTTGGAATATAGCGATCTTCATGAGCGGCGATTTGTCCTGGGAATGCTTTTCCGTTTGCTGCAACATATGCGCATGCTGTAATGATCATTCCTGCTCCTTCAGCACGTTCTTTATAATATGTGATTTCCTCATCGGAAACTGTATCATCTTCATTTGCAGAGTAAGTTGTCATAGGTGCCATTACTAAACGATTACGTAACTCAACCTGTTCATTCAATTTAAACTTTTCAAAAAGTGCTTTCATTCAATTCCTCCCTTTTGCTATGTATGTACTTTAACGAAACTGCATTTTATTTTCAAGTTAGAGCTCCTCATAAATTTAAATGAGATTTTTAAAACAAAAAAACCCACTGATTCCTCAGCGGGTTTGCGTTGTGCGAAGCGACGTCCTACTCTCACAGGGGGAAGCCCCCAACTACCATCGGCGCTAAAGAGCTTAACTTCCGTGTTCGGTATGGGAACGGGTGTGACCTCTTTGCCATCATCACTTCACTTAATTATTTAGTTAAAAGAAATTTCATTCTTTCAAAACTGGATAAACGTTTCATTGAATTGAGCAATAAAATGTGGTTAAGTCCTCGACCGATTAGTATTCGTCAGCTGCATGCGTCACCGCACTTCCACCTCGAACCTATCTACCTGATCGTCTTTCAGGGGTCTTACTTACTTGCGTAATGGGAAATCTCATCTTGAGGGGGGCTTCATGCTTAGATGCTTTCAGCACTTATCCCGTCCATACATAGCTACCCAGCGATGCCTTTGGCAAGACAACTGGTACACCAGCGGTATGTCCATCCCGGTCCTCTCGTACTAAGGACAGCTCCTCTCAAATTTCCTACGCCCACGACGGATAGGGACCGAACTGTCTCACGACGTTCTGAACCCAGCTCGCGTACCGCTTTAATGGGCGAACAGCCCAACCCTTGGGACCGACTACAGCCCCAGGATGCGATGAGCCGACATCGAGGTGCCAAACCTCCCCGTCGATGTGGACTCTTGGGGGAGATAAGCCTGTTATCCCCGGGGTAGCTTTTATCCGTTGAGCGATGGCCCTTCCATGCGGAACCACCGGATCACTAAGCCCGTCTTTCGACCCTGCTCGACTTGTAGGTCTCGCAGTCAAGCTCCCTTATGCCTTTACACTCTACGAATGATTTCCAACCATTCTGAGGGAACCTTTGGGCGCCTCCGTTACTCTTTAGGAGGCGACCGCCCCAGTCAAACTGTCCGCCTGACACTGTCTCCTACCCCGCTAAGGGGCATGGGTTAGAAGTTCAATACAACCAGGGTAGTATCCCACCGACGCCTCCTTCGAAGCTGGCGCTCCGAGATCTCTGGCTCCTACCTATCCTGTACAAGTTGTACCAAAATTCAATATCAGGCTACAGTAAAGCTCCACGGGGTCTTTCCGTCCTGTCGCGGGTAACCTGCATCTTCACAGGTACTATAATTTCACCGAGTCTCTCGTTGAGACAGTGCCCAGATCGTTACGCCTTTCGTGCGGGTCGGAACTTACCCGACAAGGAATTTCGCTACCTTAGGACCGTTATAGTTACGGCCGCCGTTTACTGGGGCTTCAATTCACAGCTTCGCTTGCGCTAACCGCTCCTCTTAACCTTCCAGCACCGGGCAGGCGTCAGCCCCTATACGTCACCTTACGGTTTTGCAGAGACCTGTGTTTTTGCTAAACAGTCGCCTGGGCCTATTCACTGCGGCTTCTCTAGGCTATGCACCCAAAGAAGCACCCCTTCTCCCGAAGTTACGGGGTCATTTTGCCGAGTTCCTTAACGAGAGTTCTCTCGCACACCTTAGGATTCTCTCCTCGACTACCTGTGTCGGTTTGCGGTACGGGCACCTCTCACCTCGATAGAGGCTTTTCTTGGCAGTGTGAAATCAGGAACTTCGCTCATACGAGCTCGTCATCACAGCTCAACGTTATAGTATGCGGATTTGCCTACATACACGCCTTACTGCTTGAACACGCGCAACCAACGGCGTGCTTACCCTATCCTACTGCGTCCCCCCATTTCTCAAACGGTGAGGAGGTGGTACAGGAATATCAACCTGTTGTCCATCGCCTACGCCTATCGGCCTCGGCTTAGGTCCCGACTAACCCTGAGCGGACGAGCCTTCCTCAGGAAACCTTAGTCATACGGTGCATGGGATTCTCACCCATGTTTCGCTACTCATACCGGCATTCTCACTTCTAACCGCTCCACCAGTCCTTCCGGTCTGACTTCAACGCTGTTAGAACGCTCTCCTACCACGCATACTCAAAGTATGCATCCACAGCTTCGGTGAATCGTTTAGCCCCGATACATTTTCGGCGCAGCGTCACTCGACCAGTGAGCTATTACGCACTCTTTAAATGATGGCTGCTTCTAAGCCAACATCCTGGTTGTCTAAGCAACGCCACATCCTTTTCCACTTAACGATTACTTGGGGACCTTAGCTGGTGGTCTGGGCTGTTTCCCTCTTGACTACGGATCTTATCACTCGCAGTCTGACTCCCGTGTATAAATATCCGGCATTCGGAGTTTGTCTGAATTCGGTAAAGCGAGATGCCCCCCTAGTCCAAACAGTGCTCTACCTCCGGTATTCTCAATCACGAGGCTAGCCCTAAAGCTATTTCGGAGAGAACCAGCTATCTCCAGGTTCGATTGGAATTTCTCCGCTACCCACACCTCATCCCCGCACTTTTCAACGTGCGTGGGTTCGGGCCTCCAGTGAGTGTTACCTCACCTTCACCCTGGACATGGGTAGATCACCTGGTTTCGGGTCTACGACCACGTACTAATTCGCCCTATTCAGACTCGCTTTCGCTGCGGCTCCGTCTTCTCAACTTAACCTCGCACGTAATCGTAACTCGCCGGTTCATTCTACAAAAGGCACGCTATCACCCATTAACGGGCTCTAACTACTTGTAGGCACACGGTTTCAGGGTCTATTTCACTCCCCTTCCGGGGTGCTTTTCACCTTTCCCTCACGGTACTGGTTCACTATCGGTCACTAGGTAGTATTTAGCCTTGGGAGATGGTCCTCCCGGATTCCGACGGAATTTCACGTGTTCCGCCGTACTCAGGATCCACTCTGGAGGGAATGAACTTTTGACTACAGGGCTTTTACCTTGTTTCGCGGACCTTTCCAAGTCGCTTCGTCTAATTCATTCTTTTGTAACTCCGTATAGAGTGTCCTACAACCCCAAAGAGCAAGCTCTTTGGTTTGGGCTCTTCCCGTTTCGCTCGCCGCTACTCAGGGAATCGAATTTTCTTTCTGTTCCTGCAGGTACTTAGATGTTTCAGTTCCCTGCGTCTGTCTTCAACACGCTATGAATTCACGTGAAGATACTATCCGATTAAAGATAGTGGGTTCCCCCATTCGGAAATCCCCGGATCAAAGCTTACTTACAGCTCCCCGAGGCATATCGGTGTTAGTGCCGTCCTTCATCGACTCCTAGTGCCAAGGCATCCACCGTGCGCCCTTATTAACTTAACCAAAAGTTAACACTTAGATCAGAGATCTAAGATTTAAGTTTACACGTCAATTGCTTGACTTGTTTAAAAATCTATAAAATAGAAATTTGATTTATTGCTTTCAATGTCGTTTTATCCAGTTTTCAAAGAACGAAGTGTTTTGAAGTATTTCATTCATTTAAGAATGAACCTTCAAAACTGAACAGCAAACGTTAATGTTTCATTCCCCGAAGGAATGATTCCGAAAAATCCTTAGAAAGGAGGTGATCCAGCCGCACCTTCCGATACGGCTACCTTGTTACGACTTCACCCCAATCATCTATCCCACCTTCGGCGGCTGGCTCCATAAAGGTTACCTCACCGACTTCGGGTGTTACAAACTCTCGTGGTGTGACGGGCGGTGTGTACAAGGCCCGGGAACGTATTCACCGCGGCATGCTGATCCGCGATTACTAGCGATTCCGGCTTCATGTAGGCGAGTTGCAGCCTACAATCCGAACTGAGAACGGTTTTATCGGATTAGCTCCCCCTCGCGGGTTGGCAACCGTTTGTACCGTCCATTGTAGCACGTGTGTAGCCCAGGTCATAAGGGGCATGATGATTTGACGTCATCCCCACCTTCCTCCGGTTTATCACCGGCAGTCTCCTTAGAGTGCCCAACTGAATGATGGCAACTAAGAATAAGGGTTGCGCTCGTTGCGGGACTTAACCCAACATCTCACGACACGAGCTGACGACAACCATGCACCACCTGTCACCGTTGCCCCCGAAGGGGAAACTATGTCTCCATAGTGGTCACCGGGATGTCAAGACCTGGTAAGGTTCTTCGCGTTGCTTCGAATTAAACCACATGCTCCACCGCTTGTGCGGGCCCCCGTCAATTCCTTTGAGTTTCAGTCTTGCGACCGTACTCCCCAGGCGGAGTGCTTAATGCGTTAGCTGCAGCACTGAGGGGCGGAAACCCCCCAACACTTAGCACTCATCGTTTACGGCGTGGACTACCAGGGTATCTAATCCTGTTTGCTCCCCACGCTTTCGCGCCTCAGTGTCAGTTACAGACCAGACAGTCGCCTTCGCCACTGGTGTTCCTCCAAATCTCTACGCATTTCACCGCTACACTTGGAATTCCACTATCCTCTTCTGCACTCAAGTTCCCCAGTTTCCAATGACCCTCCCCGGTTGAGCCGGGGGCTTTCACATCAGACTTAAGGAACCACCTGCGCGCGCTTTACGCCCAATAATTCCGGACAACGCTTGCCACCTACGTATTACCGCGGCTGCTGGCACGTAGTTAGCCGTGGCTTTCTAACAAGGTACCGTCAAGGTAGCGCCAGTTACTACGCTACTTGTTCTTCCCTTGCAACAGAGTTTTACGAACCGAAATCCTTCTTCACTCACGCGGCGTTGCTCCATCAGACTTTCGTCCATTGTGGAAGATTCCCTACTGCTGCCTCCCGTAGGAGTCTGGGCCGTGTCTCAGTCCCAGTGTGGCCGATCACCCTCTCAGGTCGGCTACGCATCGTTGCCTTGGTGAGCCGTTACCTCACCAACTAGCTAATGCGCCGCGGGTCCATCTTATAGTGACAGCCGAAACCGTCTTTCAACTTTCAAACATGTGTTAAAAAGTATTATTCGGTATTAGCCCCGGTTTCCCGGAGTTATCCCAATCTATAAGGTAGGTTACCCACGTGTTACTCACCCGTCCGCCGCTAAAATTTTAAAGGTGCAAGCACCAATAAAATTTCCGCTCGACTTGCATGTATTAGGCACGCCGCCAGCGTTCGTCCTGAGCCAGGATCAAACTCTCCATAAAAGTAGTTTGAAAGCTCATTTGCTTTGCTAGCGATCCAACTTCGTTAGAAGTTGAAATCTATTGTTTGCTTCATTTAAGAAGCTTGTTTCATTAACGTTGCTTGTTCAGTTTTCAAGGTTCATTGTGTAGTCTTAAGTGACAACTTTTATATCATACAACATTCTGTTTTGAATGTCAACAGTTTTATTTAATAAAACTGGAGCGGGTGATCGGAATCGAACCGACAACATCAGCTTGGAAGGCTGAGGTTTTACCACTAAACTACACCCGCATTATATTATAGTATATTATGGCGCGCCCGACAGGAGTCGAACCCATAACCTTCTGATCCGTAGTCAGACGCTCTATCCAATTGAGCTACGGGCGCCGGAAATTTTTGGTGCGGCCGAGAGGACTTGAACCTCCACGGGGTTGCCCCCACTAGGCCCTCAACCTAGCGCGTCTGCCATTCCGCCACGACCGCTTCATCCGACAATAATTATTATACATCTCTGAAATAATTTGTCAATATGAAAACTGGTGAGCCATGAAGGACTCGAACCTTCGACCCTCTGATTAAAAGTCAGATGCTCTACCAACTGAGCTAATGGCTCTAAATGGCTGGGGTACCTGGATTCGAACCAGGGCATGACGGAATCAAAATCCGTTGCCTTACCGCTTGGCTATACCCCAAAAATGGCGGTCCCGACCGGGATCGAACCGGCGATCTCCTGCGTGACAGGCAGGCATGTTAACCGCTACACCACGGGACCAATAGTAAATCTTCATTATTAAAATATAAGTGGTGACCCGTACGGGATTCGAACCCGTGTTACCGCCGTGAAAGGGCGGTGTCTTAACCACTTGACCAACGGGCCACTAATGGCTCCGAAGGCAGGACTCGAACCTGCGACCTGCCGGTTAACAGCCGGATGCTCTACCAACTGAGCTACTTCGGAATAATTACTTCGTTGCGACATCATCTTGTCGACTTTTACTATTATAGAGAGCGATTTCCGTTTCGTCAACACTTTTCCTAAAAAAAATTAAAGAAAAAATCTCTTCCTATATATAGAGCAAAAAACATTCCCTTTAAAAAATAACATAAATACTGTATACCTTTAATCATTCATTTTTAAACATATTTTCAAATTATTTTTCGCTTCGAAGAAATTTAATTTTCCCTTTACAAATACTGCAACAATATTTTTTTATATCCATTTTTCTTTTTCTCTTATATATTTGTCCGCAATTCGTACAACTGTATATATGTATTGTCTTTTGCACCGGCTTTTCTTTAGGCTGTTCCAAAGTAGAACAAAAACGTGGTGCTCCAACTTTTTTCAATAAATTCCGAAAATCTGCATCTCCATGCCTATAACCCATACCTAAAATATGAAGATGATAATGGCAAAGTTCATGTAAAATAATTCCCCTTAACTCCCCTAGTCCGAACTGGTCATATAGTTTTTTATTAAGTTCAATATTGTGACTGTTTAACATATACCGTCCGCCCGTCGTTTTCAACCGACTATTAAAATAAGCTTTATGAATAAACGGTCGGTCAAAAAATTCATTTGATAATTGCTCAACTAACTTTTGTGCCTGTTCGTCCGTCATATGCCAACCCCCCTTAAATTAATAAAAAGCGCATATCAGCTATGCGCTTTTTATTATAATTGAAAATCATGCTCTTTACACGCTAAGCTGATTTTCAGGAGTTAACATCGTTAAAGAAATACGACCTTTGTTAGCTTCTACTTTTTCTACCCAAACTGTCACAATATCTCCCAGCGAAACAACATCTAATGGATGTTTAACACGACCCTTTTGCAATTTGGAAATATGGACAAGTCCATCCTGCTTAACTCCGATATCGACAAACGCCCCAAAATCAACAACATTCCGAACTGTCCCCTGCAGTTCCATTCCGACTTGCAAGTCATCCATTTGAAGTACATCGGTTTTCAATAACGGTTGCGGGAAAGCATCACGAGGGTCACGGGTAGGTTTCATTAGTGTATCGACAATATCTTTCAATGTAACTTCCCCTACATCCAATTTCTCACCTAATGTTTTTAAATTTAACTTGCTGATTTCTTCTTCAGCTTTCGCTGTTCCGACATCCTTTTTCGTTAATCCTGCTGCCTCTAATACAGCTTCAGCTAATTTATAACTTTCGGGATGGATACCTGTAGCATCTAACGGATTTTTAGCATCTGCAATACGCAAGAAACCAACTGCCTGCTCGTATGTTTTAGCACCTAATCGCGGGATTTTTTTCAGTTGGGCACGTGATGTAAATTGGCCGTTTTCACTACGCATTATCACAATATTTTCTGCAACAGTTTTTGAGAGTCCAGATACATATTGTAAAAGGGAGGCCGAAGCTGTATTTACATCTACCCCAACTTGGTTTACCGCTGTTTCCACAATAAATGTCAGTGATTCTGCGAGCTGCTTTTGGGATACATCATGCTGATACTGCCCTACACCGACAGCTTTCGGGTCAATTTTAACAAGCTCGGATAATGGGTCTTGCAAACGACGGGCAATCGATACAGCACTCCGTTGTTCCACCTGTAAATCCGGAAACTCCGCTCGCGCCACTTCAGAAGCCGAGTATACGGAAGCCCCAGCCTCGTTGACAATAACATATGCAATGTTTCCATCTGCTTCTTTCAGTAGTTCTGCAATAAATTGCTCTGTTTCTCGTGATGCTGTCCCATTACCAATTGCAATAATACTAATCGGGTATTTTTTTAATAATGCCTTCACTGTCGCTTTCGCTTTTGAAGGATCCGACGTAGTGTGGGGATAAATAACACCAACTTCAATCATCTTACCTGTCTCATCCACTACCGCCAATTTACAGCCGGTTCTGTATGCAGGGTCTACACCAAGTACCATTTTACCGCGCATTGGAGGCTGTAATAATAAGTTGCGGAGATTTTCCGAGAAAATATGAATTGCCTGTGTTTCTGCTTTTGATGATAGTTCTGCGCGCAGCTCATTTTCAATAGATGGTTTAATTAAACGTTTATAGCTATCTGCAACTGCCAATTTCACTTCGTTGACAGATGGACCTACATAATTTCTAGGTATAAAATGATTTTCCATTTGAGTTGTCGCTTTATCGATCGGAACTTCAATCGTTGCACGAATCACTTCTTCCTTTTCACCGCGGTTTACCGCCAGTATACGGTGGGGTGCAATTCGATGAACAGGTTCTTCATATTCGTAATACATTTCAAATACTTGTTTTTCATCTTTTTCCGCATTTTTTAATGTTGTGACAAGCTTGCCTTCTCGCCAAGATAGTGTGCGTAATTTTTCACGAATTGCGGCATCATCGGCAAATCGCTCTGCTAAAATATCGCGTGCGCCCGCCAATGCTTCTTCAATCGAAGTAACACCTTGTTCTTCGTTTAAATAAGGAGTTGCCATTTCCTCCATCGTCCGCTTTGTATACTTTAAAAGCTCTTCAGCTAACGGTTCCAAGCCACGTTCTTTTGCAATCGTTGCTTTTGTACGACGCTTTTGTTTAAATGGTCGGTACAAATCTTCCACACGCTGTAAAACAGTTGATGCTTGAATAGCAGTTTGTAGTTCTTCCGTTAATTTACCTTGCTCATCGATTAAACGCAGCACTTCCTCTTTCCGTGTTTCGAGCTGCTGTATGTAATGGTAGCGGTCTTCCACTGCTTTTATTTGAACTTCATCAAGAGAACCTGTCATTTCTTTTCGGTAACGGGCGATAAAAGGTACTGTGTTACCTTCTTCCAGTAGCCCAATAACTGCTTTTGCTTGCTTTGGCTCTACTTTTGCATCTTTCGCGATTATTTGTAACATTTTTTGTTGATCCATTATGCCACTCCTTTAAATTTAAAACTTTCTTTTAGTGTACCATTCCATTTGTATTGTTTCCCAAAAAAGCGATGAATTTATGCATGAAAAAGAGCCTACTAATCTATGTTAGTAGACTCTTAAACTTTATAACGAGACGCCGCCACTTGCAGTGATGGCATCTTGTAATTTTTTAATGGCTTTACGTTGAATTCGCGAAACGTGCATTTGGGATATACCGAGTCTCTCCCCGGCTTCCTTTTGACTAAGCTGTTCCAAATATGTTAACTGGATAATTTGTCGCTCACGTTCATTTAATACATTCATCGCATCAGCTACAATCATTCTGCGGTTTGTCACTTCATAGCCTGTATCTTCTCGACCCACTACATCAAATAACGTTACCGTACTGCCATCAGAATCCGATTCGATTGAATGATCCATGGATAGTGCCTGATAGCTTCGTCCCATCTCCATAGCTTCCAATACGTCCTCATCCTGTACTTCCAAATATGTCGCAATTTCAGTAATGGATGGGGAACGTTGTAAGGACGTCGTTAATGCTTCGACAGCCGCCTTGATTCTAGGTCCCAATTCTTTAATACGTCTCGGAACATGCACGTCCCAAGTTTTATCACGTAAAAAGCGTTTTATTTCACCTACGATTGTCGGAACAGCAAACGCCTCGAAACTTCTGCCAAAAGAAGGGTCAAATCGTCGGATCGCACCTAATAAGCCAAGCATCCCTACTTGTACAATATCATCATAATAAGATTTACCATGTGAATATTTGCGTGCAATCGACTCGACTAACTGCTGATAATGGAGCACAAGGTTAGTTTGTGATTCTTCACAGCCGCTCGCCTGATATTCTGCAATCCAATTTAGCACTTCTTCTTTTGATGTATTTTTAGGTAGTGATTCTTTCGACATTCCCTTTCACCTGCTCTCTCGAGACATACTTTGTCATGAAAACAGTGACGCCACCTTCGTTATTTAATTTCACTTCGTCCATTAAAGTCTCCATTAAATAAATCCCTAATCCACCTTCACGTAATAGTGCTACGTTTTCATTTTCATTATATGGACCAACTTTTGATTTAATCTCTTCAAAGTTAAAGCTGACACCGTAATCTGCAACCATTATTTCGATCTTGTCCTCAAATAACGCACAGCCGATCACAACTTCTCCTTCCTCGTTTGCTTTATAAGCATGGTGTACAACATTTGTCACCGCTTCACTTGTAGCAATTTTTAAGTCCTCAATTTCATCATAAGTAAACCCAACTCGCATCGCTAATCCTGAAATTGTTAGCCGGATTACACTTACATATTGCGATTTGGCAGGCACTCGAATTTCAATATAGTCAAATGCTCTCATCATTTCAACTCCAATTCCTCATCAATCTCAATACTCATTAATTCACTTAAACCTGTAATTTCAAACAATCTAACTAAACGATTCGATAAGTTGACTAATTTTAATGATGCATTTTCTCTCGTAACTTTTTTATAAAACGCAACAAATATTCCTAATCCTGTACTGTCCATATAATTTACTTTTGATAAATCTAATTCGATTTTTCGGCCTTCCACAATTTGAACAGTCTCTAACTCTTCGCGTAAAATCGGGGCTGTATACGTATCAATTTCACCCTCGATATAGCCTTTTAATACGTTTCCATCTTCTCTAAATTGAACATTAACATTCATTATTAGACACCTCCATCTATAAACCTAATTACTTTTCCCCAATGTACAGGAGTTCAAACATAATTATTTATTTATTTTTTAAAAATAACAACCGTAAAATCATCTTCTAATTCAAAATCCGGCAAGTTTTTCAAATAGGTGTACATTTCCTCACACATTTTCTGAGCTGAAAGATGGTTACAGCTTAATGCCAAATTCTTAATCACATCCCGTGGATCAAGCTCTCCTTGCTTGCGGAAATCCGTTACCCCATCTGTAATCATAATGATAAAATCATTATCCTCCAAATGAATATCATACTGTGGATACGTGACTTCCGGCATGACACCTAACAATAAACCTTTTGACTCCAAATCAAAGAAAGTGTTTTTACGAGCATTATAATATATAGCAGGTTCATGTCCAGCTGACCCATATGTAAATTTGCTTTCTTTAATATTATATGTCCCGTAAAACATAGAGACAAACATACTATCATCAACACTTTTTTCAATAATGCGGTTTAACACTTCCAAAATGTATGATGGATCTTTCGTTGCATATTCAAGTGTATCTAGCCCGTACTTAACCATCGACATACAAAGGGCTGCTGGTACACCTTTTCCGACAACATCTGTCACTGCTACACTAACAACTGAATTATTGTTGTTTAAAAAGTGAACATAATCACCATTCATTTTGCGGATTGGTACAGATAGCATCCCAATATCAATCTGATTCAACATGGGTACTGTTGTTCTGAGAATCATATTCTGAATTTTTGTAGCAACATTCATCTCCATACGCAGTTCTTCTTGCTGTTCCAGTAAACTTTGATGCTCCTTTAAAGTTAAACCAAAGTGTACCATAATCTCAATTAGAAAATCATAGCTATGCGAAATATCTTCTGGTAGATCTGGATAAATTTGCTCTATCGCATATTTGTGGATATTGATTACTTCTTCTGGAGCTACTTTTTTTTGGATTAACTGTCGAATGAAATTTTGGCCTATATACAAATTTCGCTCAGTTTGGTTTGCCAAAAAATCCGATAATATTTTTTGATATTGAGTTTGCAGCTCTTTCAAATTTTATCACATCCTACTTTACCCATTTTTCGATAACTATTGTCGTACCGTTCCCTACATTGGATTGGATGTCCATTGTATCCATTAGTCTCTTGACTCCTGGCAGACCCGCTCCAAGCCCGCCTGAAGTAGAATAGCCGTCTTCCATCACCTTTTTCAAATTACTAATTCCTGGTCCTTTATCTGCCGCTATTATGCGAAGGCCAACTTTCTCTTCATTACTAATACGCTCTATCGTGACTTCCCCGGATCGGGCATATAAATAAATATTTCGAGCCAGTTCGCTTATCGCCGTCGTAATTCGAGCCTGATCTACCGCGCCAAAGCCAATTGCTTTCGCCTCATTACGTCCAAGTTGGCGTGCAGCTACAATATCCCATTCTGTTACAATCTCTACGGTAGATTTCGCATTCATCATAGTGCCCCCAATTTCCTACTTTTTCTTTCTATGGAGTTAACGTACAGTATCAATTTTTTGAATTATTAATCTTTTACATTATACCATATGTTATCCTTGTAGTTTAGTTGGATATAAATTTTAAACCATTTTTTTGATATATTTATAATTTTAAGGAAACTACCACAATATTGCATGATTACAGTTTACTATTTACCTCAAAATTATAAGGTACTTTGATTTGTAATAATAAAAAACACCGAAACGAAATGTTTCGATGTTTTTTTATGTATTAAAATTTTACGAGTCCTAAACTAATATTAAGAGCTATATCTACTTCTTGCATTAGTTTCGCATCTAGCTGAGTAATACGATCTGTTAATCGTGATTTATCAATTGTACGCAATTGTTCAAGCAAAATTACCGAATCACGCTCAAAACCATACTTTTTCGCATCGATTTCAACATGTGTAGGTAACTTTGCTTTTTGAATTTGCGCAGTTATTGCAGCTATTATGACGGTTGGACTAAAGCGATTTCCAATATCATTTTGAATAATAAGAACGGGTCTAGTCCCGCCCTGTTCTGACCCTACCACAGGTGATAGGTCAGCAAAAAAAACGTCTCCACGTTTTACAATCAAATTGTCATCCCCCGCTTACGAGACGCTCCACCATATGTTCCGCTTCATACTCTGCATGCAAGCACTCACTGCAAATTGTCAGATTAATTTGCGACATTTCCACATAGCCCTTTATTAAAGCTTCCCGTATTTGATTTGGTTGCATATGCTTTGTATAATTTTGAGTCGCCAAATACGCCATCATATAACCATTCTCAGTATTACGCCCAAACGTTCTTTCGAATTGCGTTACTAGCTCATTTGGTATGTCAATTACTACTTCTTCTACTTCTACTAATTCCTTCGCGTACAAAACAAGCACCTCCACCGAACATCCCATTTCCCATTCATTCTATCATTGATTGACTACAATGAAAAGACAGGAAAATTAAAAAACTGACAATTCTCGCAATAAATGAATAAATATGGACATACTTGTTTTGTATATTTGAAGTTTTTTACAATAATATTACATCGATTATTTATATACCCTAGGAACTCTAGCTGTAATTACACATGGCACTTCGTAATTAATTGTTTGGAGTTTATGAGCCCAATCATCTATTGTGATTTCCTCTTGCTGTTGGCAGCCTATTAGTACAACTTCTTCTCCAACATTATATGCTTCCGGAAGTAAAATCATACTCTGATCCATACAAATTCTGCCGACAATTTTCGCTCTTTTTCCTCCAACAAGCACTTCTTGGCCAGAAAGCTTTCGGATCATACCATCTGCATAGCCGATCGGTATTGTTCCGATGTAGCAATCCTCTTCTGCAGTATATGTTGCCCCATAGCCTACCGATTGACCAGCTTGCATTTTTTTAATATGTACAAGTTCTGTCTGCAAAGAAAAGGCTGGCTTAATCGGAAAAGGTAATTTTGTGCCTACATAACTTGAAGGCAATAATCCGTACATGGAAATGCCGAAACGTACCGCATCATAATGCAAAGAAGGATCTTTCACTAATGCGGTCGCTGTATTGGCAACATGAACAAGACGAGGCTTTTGTGGCAGTGCACCTAAAAAGTCCTTGAATAGGGTAGCCTGATTGTCAAAGTACATCGAATCTTCTTCATCTGCAGTAGCAAAGTGCGTAAATATTCCATCCACTAAAAAATCATCGGAAGAATTAATGATTGTATACAATTCCATTAGTTCTTCTTTAGTGGAAACACCGATACGCCCCATGCCCGAATCAACTTTAATATGAAGTCTCAGCTGATTCAACAGTGGTGTATATTGCTGTGCAAGCTGCAACCATTCTGTTGAAAATACAGTAAGAATAATATTTTCAGCTGATGCAAACGGAATAAAAGTATGTGGTGAAGCACCTAAAACTAAAATATCAATATCCTTAAAATTTTCTCTAATATGTACTGCTTCGTCCGGTGTTGCGACAGCAAGCATTGTTGCACCTGCCTCAATTGCCGTTTTTGCAACTTCCACATCTCCATGACCATATGCATTTGCCTTTACTACAGCAATTATTTGGATTTTCTGTCCTATATAGTTTTGTAGTGAAGAAATGTTATGTGTGATTGCTTGAAGATCAATTACTGCTTTTGTTGGTCTGTAATAAATTGGAGTATTCATTTCGATTTTTACCCTCTTTTTATAAGATTAAACTTACTGTTATTTATGTAATTTTGAGTAAATCATTATTAAATCCGTATACGAAAAGAAATCATCTTGCGCTTGTATACGCAAGATGTCTCTTCTTAAATATAACCATAAAATACAATTTAAAAACAAGTTTAGAATTATATTTTTTTAAAACCCGATTAGTTCCGGCCCAACACGATGTTAGTCACACATGGTTTGTCACAGGATGTGATGTTTTTAGCTTAGTGGGGGGGTGAGCCCCCACTGATTGGCATTTACTTCATACTACTTTCCTGCACACTTGCAGCTACTTCCAGTAATTCATCCTTCGTTAATTTTGTGGAAGCGATAAAGAAGGTCATGCCATCTTTGTCCCATTGAATTGAGTTATCAGTAATAGCCCCTATTGTATAGCCTAAATCCGCCGGGTCCCCAGATACAGGCAATATTGTATCATCGGATTGAATCGGCTGCTGCATTAGTGTAAATGGCTTTTCCCCTTCGAATGTCAAAATAACTCGTGTGTTTCCATCTTCCTGCACTTCAAACTCATCTGTCAGCTTAGTATGTGCCCAGTCGATCGTAGGGTAATATACACTAAACTCTGTGTCCACCACTTCTGCTGATGCGGCTTTCTTTTCCTCTTTTTCAGAGAATTTCTCTACCGCGTACTCTTCTGCAGTATGCTTCACACCTAATTTAATGTCGGCAAATGTAATCACAACTTGTTCTTGTAAAGATTCATCCATCACACTTACTTTTGTCGGAAGCATCGTTTTCTTATCAATTACAATTTGCTGTACCGGCAGTGCTGTTTGGTCTACATTCCGTGTTGCTACTTCAAAAGTATAGCTCGCATCATCTTCAGTCATTACCGCTTTTGAATCTGACACTAAATCATCGGCTAATGCCCCAATTATATACGCCTGACTATTTTGCTTCGGCCATTCACTTTGGAATTTATGCGTTTTACGTAATGATGGCGTGACAACAAAGACACCTTCTTCATTCCGGACGATTAACTGTTGTTCTGACTCACCTTTTGGATTAACTGCCACCCGATAAAAATCTGGTTTTGTATGCCAAACTTTCACATCGTAAATACGTGGCTCTGCGCCTGTCCGAACTTCCATCGAAGCACTTAATTCATAACCTTTTGCGTCATTCCACTTCTTGTTGACATCCTCAATCACTTCATCCTTTGTAGCTTTTCCACACGCCGCCAAAAAGAGACAACAAACGACAACTACTAGCAGTCGGAGTTTCAAAGATTCACCCTTTCGATTATCTATTTCGATAAATTACTATATGAGCCAAGGTGTGCATGTATGTATTATTGCATTAAGATTACTTGAGCAGCTGCTGTCGTCCTTGTATGAGTAATGGAAATGAACCCGTTCACCTGTTCACCATCAAAGTATAAAACAGGTTTCCCTTGTTCTTCTTTTAAAATTTCTATTTGATGAAGTTCACAGCCCTTACCAATTCCTGTGCCATTCGCTTTTGAATAAGCTTCCTTTGCAGCAAAGCGACCTGCCAGAAATTCCACTTTGCGTGAGTCCGATAATGTATTAAAAACGGCAAGTTCCCTTTCCGTTAAAATTCGTTGTGCAAATTTCGCCGAACGTCCTATCATTTTTTCAATTCGATCCAATTCTACTAAATCTAATCCAATCCCTTTAATCATTTAATAGCTCTCCCTTTCTTTTCCTCATTACTCCAATGTATAATAAATAAAATACGTTTTATTTTGTATCGACTTAATTGAGGTGGAACATGTTTATTCGTAGAGAAAATTTTAAACAGTACATTACGTTATATCCGGTCGTATCATCAATTATAGCAATTAATTTAATTGTTTTCGTCCTAACATTAATCCCGGGATTCGGCGAAGAATTACTTTATGCCGGTATGAGCGTCAATGGACTCATTGCAGCCGGTGAATGGTGGCGTATTATAACGTCCATGTTTTTACATGCAGGTTTTATGCACGTTCTTTTTAATATGTTCTCCCTATTTTTATTTGGTCCGGAGCTCGAGAAAATCGCCGGCAAAATGCGATTTTTAACAATTTACTTTTTAGCCGGAATTTTTGGTGTTGCTGCCACTTACGCAACACAAGATGCCTATTATGCCAGCGTAGGGGCAAGTGGAGCACTTTATGGAATTTTCGGTGCGTTCGGAGCACTTGTTTATTACACGAGACATTTATTCCCGCAGTTGAGACAAATTATATTGCCGTTAATTGTGATTAGTATTATTATGACATTTTTAACACCAAATATTAATATTGCTGCACATTTAGGCGGTTTAGTTACCGGCTTTATTTTAGGGGTTGTTTACTTTAACCCTAAAAATATGGGGCGCTGGCGCAAACAGTCCATTAAACGGGTAAAATAAAAACAGGATCCGCGAAAGTAATTTTCGCGGATCCTGTTTTTTAATGTTCATACCATGTCAGTATTTTTTCCACTTCCCGTTGCTCCACATGACGTGCAGTCGCTGAAGCTCCCGCTATACCTGACATCACTATAATTTTTACAGATCCTATATTTCGCCGCTTTTGGAAATACGTTTGACTTCCTTGCGTAATTTGCACACGTTTCTTTAAAGCATAAAACGTTACACGACTTACAAGGCGCGATACAATCGTAATTTGCTGATCTTTCACCGTAAATCCGGTCGTCTTAAATTGCCATCTTCCAAGTAGAATAATCGGAACGATCAGCAATAATGACAGCAGTCCATATGGGTAAAAGAAGTAAGAAACTGCGCCGATTAACGGAACTAACCATACAAAATCAATCCGATAGAAAAAAGGCTGTGCTTTTTTTGGCGGCTGAACAATTTGGTTAACTTGAAAATCATATTCAGGAAACAGTTCTGCCAAAGGTGCAAATACTTCTTTTTTTGCAATTAGCGGAAATAAAATGATTTTCTTATCATTTTCCCCGCTAAATCCTCCACCAGCACTTTCTACCGCAACAGAAGCTAAGCCAAGCAGTTGCTGGAAAGGGTTTTCTGCCAGTTTAATTGCCTGCACCCGGTTTAACGGAATTGTCACACGTTTTTTTTCGATTAATCCTCGTGTAATAATTAACCGATCATGCTGCTTGCACACCGTAAAGTTATAATAATTTAAAAAGGTCAAGCCGACAGAAACTCCCCATGCCAGTATAAGTGCAAGAGCGATTAAAATCATAACGACTATATAGCCGTATTCCACTAAAAATGCCAACTCATCATAAATCAAGTCAAAAGGGATAAACTCCGCAAATTGGGAAAGGACAGCAAAGACGCCGGCAAGTACTACTCCCACACCGCTGGAAGTCGTCGCTAACAATAACAGCTCCGGTACTTTCATTTTGTGTAATATAACTGATGCCGGCTCTGGCTCTTCCTCTTCAGCTACTTGTACCAGGTCACTTTCAACTGGCAGTTTTTGTTTCGTTTTCGCCTTTTTCATTTGAATTTCTACTTCATCTGCCGCAGCTTTCGTTACCGCTGTCAACTCCGCTTCCGGTTTACCATCTTTACTTCCCGCCGTTTCCACTTGTACTTGTACAAGCTTGAACAACCGGTGAAAAATACCTTCTTTATAATTCAGGTTTTGAATGCGATCAAATGGAATGTAGCGCTTTTTCTTTATAAACAGACCGTATTCCACACGGAGTTCACTATCTTCAAACCAATATACAAATGTCCACCACTTAATCAAACCGCTCACTACCGTTACCGATAAGACGATTACTAAAATAAAGAGTGGAATCATTTCGCTGAAAAATGTTTCGCTTCGATAATCCAAATTAATATTAAAGCCGTTCGCCGCAACAATGATAATGATTGGGATAAGGAGATCTTTCAATGCTTTTACTACATTGATGATTGCCGTTACAGGATGAAGTTTATATTTCTCTTTAGACATCATCTTCCGCCACCCTTGCAAGTTCAGAGATTTTTGTCCTCAATTCATCGGCGTCCTCAACTTTCAGCATAGGAATTGTATGTACTGTAGCCGCCGAAGAAATCGATATATTCGCTAACATGTATTTCTTTAATATCGGTCCCTGCTCTGTATCAACATGTTGAACACGCACCATCGGTATTAGTGTCCGTTTTACGACAAACAGGCCACTTTGAATTTCAATTTCCTGTTCTCGTACTTCATATCGCCAAATTCTCCAACGAATGCTCGGAAATACAATAACCGAAAATGCGATCGATAAGATAACCAGCGCGATGGCAATCCACATAATCCACTGCGGCCAATCTAATCGGACTGTTAAAAATACAATGCCACCTGTTAAAAGAGCGATAATAAAAGTTTGAATGATTCCATATAATCGCCACACGGTTTGCGCTTTTTTAGGTAACTGAAACTTTGGTTGTTCTCTCACTTGCCCTACACCTCTTTCTCTACAGTATGCTATACGTATTAACCGTTTAAATGTTTCATTCTGCTCTAACCATTATGAAAAAACAATACCCTTACCCTCATAGTATAGTTAATTGGTAAATTTGTTAAATAATTTATAAAAATTTTATTTCCCGGAAAATATATTTATATAAAATTTTCCACAAAAAAACACACCAACAAGAAAAATGTTGGTGTGTTTGAATAAGATTAGTCTTCACGACGTGGACGTGGACGACGATCACGAGAACCTTCGCGACGAGCACCGCCTTCACGACGACCTCCATCACGACTTCCGCTACCAGAACGGCTTCCGCCTCCGCCACCTTCACGACGGCGATCTCCTCCACGACGGTCACCACCGCCACGGTTGCCACCACCACGGTTACGGTCATTACCGCCACGGCCACGGCCTCCGCCACCTTGTGAACGGTCACGACGCATTGGTAATGGACGCTCTTCCGATAATGATACTGGTGTAGCATCAGGTTCTTTAGTAATTGATTTAAGAGCAGCTGCTACTAAGTCAAGTGCATCGTTATTTTCCAATAACTTAGCTGCTAACTCACGGTAAGTACCTAAATCATTATTTTGAACTAATTCCACCAATGATTGCATTGCATCTTCTTGTAAGCCTACTAATGCTTCTTCAGATGATGGTGGACGTAAAGGAGTCATACGTTTTTTCGTAGTTTCTTCTACGATGCGTAAGTAACCCATTTCACGAGGTGTTACGAAAGTTACTGCAACACCAGATTTACCTGCACGGCCTGTACGACCGATACGGTGAACGTATGATTCTGGATCTTGTGGAATGTCAAAGTTGTAAACATGCGTTACACCTGAAATATCCAATCCACGAGCTGCAACGTCTGTTGCGATTAAAATATCGATTTTACCTTCTTTAAACTGACGTAAAACAGAAATACGTTTTGCTTGAGATAAATCACCGTGGATACCTTCCGCTAAGAAGCCACGTAAACCTAAAGCTTGGCTTAACTCATCAACACGGCGTTTCGTACGACCGAAGATAATTGCTAATTCTGGTTTTTGTGAATCCAATAGACGAGATAAAGCATCGAATTTTTCGCGCTCTGTTGCTTTTACGAAGAATTGTTCAATGTTTTCCATTGTTAATTCTTTCGCTTTAATTTTTACGATTTCAGGATCTTTCATGAATGTCTCTGCAATTTTACGGATTGCTGGAGGCATTGTCGCTGAGAATAGTAATGTTTGGCGATCTGATGGTACGTTTTCTAAAATCGCATTAATATCATCGATGAAGCCCATGTTTAACATTTCGTCCGCTTCGTCTAAAACTAAAGTTTGCACTTCGTCTAAACGTAATGTACGACGGTTAATATGGTCTTGAATACGACCCGGTGTACCTACAATAATTTGAGGTTTGTTTTTTAATGCGCGGATTTGACGGCCAATTTCTTGACCTCCGTAAACTGATAATAATTTTACGCGCTTGTCATAACCTAATTTATAAAGTTCTTCTGAAACTTGGATTGCTAATTCGCGAGTCGGAGCAATTACCAAAGCTTGGATATTTGGATTTTTTGGATCGATTTTCTCGATTAAAGGAATACCAAATGCAGCTGTTTTACCAGTACCTGTTTGTGCTTGGCCTAAAACATCACGGCCAGCCATTGCAAACGTAACTGTTCCTTCTTGGATTGGTGTTGCTTCTTCAAACCCCATACGCTTAATAGAACGTAATGTCGATTCACTAATGTTTAATTCTGAAAAATTTGTCAAACTCTTCATTCTCCTTTTTCCTGTATAAGTTGACAAATGGTTACATTTTCAGATGAAATGGCGGCAAATTTTCGAGCCATTGTATGTGGAACGTTTCCGTTACTTAAAAATTCTCTCTGCTTCATATGCAGAGTCTCTTATATGAAAAGGAAAGCCCGGTCATTGCCGAGCGGTTCAATTCTACTGTTTCTAATTGGGTAATGCTCGTGTAAAAATAGAATAAAACCGTTTATCAAAAAAAAGTACTCTTCACCCATAAGTCTGAAGAGTCTTCGCACAAAATGTATCCATTGCTTTTATTAGTCTAACATGGGTTGTAACGGTATGCAATGATATTGCTTTGTATCAAAATAGTCAGATATTTATTACTCCATTAAAAATTGATACACTTGATCAAACCATTGCTCACAATCATCACTGTAACAAATATGATGTTTTCCACAATCTGAAATATACATTTGCTTTTGTTGCGACTGAATTTGTTGAAATAAAATATGTGCGGTTGCACTTGGTACAATCCCATCCAGCTCCCCTTGTACGATAAAGGTAGGACAGTGAATGTTTTTTATATACGGTTCCGTTTTTTTCACGACCTTCATAAATTCAATCGTCGCTGATAACGGAACATTTTTAAATTTAAATTTGTACCGTGCAAACAATTCATTTTCTTCTAACTTATTGTGCACCATATCCTGGGCAATCGCTCGAACATCTTTTACTAACTGAGTAGGACTCACATACTTGGCTGCAGCACTTAGGAGTACCAACTTTTTTACTGGGTAACGTATAGATAAGTACATCGCAATGACACCACCCATTGAAAAGCCGACGACAATGACTTCATCTACTTGCTTTTTCAACTGCCGATATGCGATTTCCGCTTCCATCATCCAGTGTTCTGCTTTATAGCCTTTCATTGCCAAATTTTCTGCATCACCGTGGCCTGAAAATGTCGGAATACTTACGATCCAATCTATTCGTTGCTCTATATAATGTGCAAATGGCTGTACTTCATACGGTCCGCCTGAAAATCCGTGTAAAAATAGAACGCCGATTTTCATTAGTTCACCTGCTTCCATGAGCTGTTAGTAATTATAATAATCGACATTTTGAGCAGAAAAAAGCTTTTGCACTAAAAAACGAGCTAGCACTAGGCTAACTCGATTGAATGGATAATTTTCTCCAACTGCATTCCACGGGAACCTTTAACTAAAAGGATGGACTCGTTTGTTGCATGAGATTGGATCTTTTCGATAATCGGTGCGTACTCATTCTCGGAATACACTAAATGTTCAGCGTCAAAAGTCTCTTGCAGTTTATTATATAGCCACTTCATACGAGGGCCGTATAAGCAAACATAGCTTATTTCTTCAGGATGAATATGTCCTGCAATTCCTTCATGCATCTTCTTTTCCTCGTTTCCGAGCTCAAGCATATCACCGAGTACAAGCCACTTTTCATTACGGATAGTCGTTTGCTCGACAAATTGGATTGCTGCATGCATCGATGTTGGCGCTGCATTATATGCATCATTAATAAATAATAAATCACCGACGGGAACAAGCTGCATCCGCATATCTGTTAAAACTACTTTCTTTAATGCTTCGCGGATTTGTTCATCAGTCAAACCTAATGACATACTCACAAGCATTGCACTTAAAGTATTCTTTACTTGGTGTTCCCCTAAAACTGAAATAAAGAAATCACCTTGTATTAATCCCTCTACATGGAAGCTGCTTCCTTGTGCTGTCGCTTTAATTTGCGACGCTGCCAAATTCAGTTCCTGGCTAAAGCCAAATGCCTGTGTTTTTAAATGCGGTGTTTTGGCAACTAAGTTTTGAAGTAACGGCTCATCACCGTCATAAAAGAGAATCCCTTCTTCAGACAACCCTTTTACAATTTCAAACTTCGCCTTCGCAATTCCTTCCCGCGATCCTAAATCTTGCATATGTGCTTCACCGATATTTGTAATAATGGCATAATGTGGTCGTGCAAGCTTCGTTAAAAATTCAATCTCACCGAAACCGCTCATCCCCATTTCCAATACGGAAACTTCCGTGTCCTCATCAAGCTGTAAAATCGTGATTGGCAAACCGAGCTGATTATTAAAATTCCCGATTGTTTTTTGTACTTTAAAGTAAGGAGAAAGAGCACCCGCCAAAATATCTTTTGACGAAGTTTTACCGTTTGAGCCGGTAATCCCGATAAATGTCGCTTGATGCTCATTACGGTAACACTCTGCCATTTTTTGAAGTGCAAGCTCTGGGTCTTCCACGAAAATTAATGGCAAATGTGCCGGGGGATTCGGCTCGTCGATCATCCATAAAGAAGCTGCCGCACCTTTTTCAAATGCCTGCTCGACAAATCGGTGTCCATTAACGGCTTCTCCGCGGAAAGGAATAAATAAATCCCCTTTCGTAATTGTCCGTGTATCAATGGAGACACCTGTGACAATTGTTTCAGGAAATGACTGATTTTCTATCGTTAACCATTCTGCAATTTGCTGTAAACTTTTTTTCACTTTTTATCCCACTCAATCTCTGTTGTATTGAAGCTGTTG
Source organism: Solibacillus sp. FSL K6-1781 (assembly GCF_038630735.1). Lineage (GTDB taxonomy): Bacteria > Bacillota > Bacilli > Bacillales_A > Planococcaceae > Solibacillus > Solibacillus silvestris. Next base: position 3,829,414 of record NZ_CP152038.1, read on the forward strand.
TTTTTCTGTATAACGTTCCACCGCAAAATCAATCAGCTCTTTAATTAACTGCGGATATGTTACATCTGTATGCTGCCACAGTAACGGATACATGCTGACCGGTGTGAATCCTGGCATCGTATTTACTTCATTAATGTAAATTTCGTTGTTTTCAGTTACGAAGAAATCCGCGCGTACTAACCCGGCTCCGTCAATTGCTTTGAATGCTCTTTTCGCCATATCAACCAAGTTTGTATAGACATCGTTTTGTAATGGTGCCGGAATAATTAATGCCGTCGAGCCATCTTTATATTTTGAATCATAATCATAAAACTCAGTCATCGGCTTAATCTCACCTGCTACTGAAACATTTGGTGTATCATTTCCTAACACAGCAAGCTCAATTTCACGTGCAGTGACGCCCTGTTCAATTACAATTTTACGGTCATATTGGAGTGCAAATTGAACAGCTTTTTCTAGTTCCGCTGCATTTGTCGCTTTGCTAATCCCTACACTTGATCCTAAGTTAGCTGGCTTAACGAACATTGGATAACCTAAAGATTGTTCGCATCTTTTGATCCAAGCTTCTTTTTCCCGCTCCCATTCACTTCGAATAAAGTATTCATAAGGCAATTGCGGCAATTTTGCCATTTCAAACAACTGTTTCATAACTACCTTATCCATACCTGCTGCAGAGCCAAGAACACCGTTCCCTACATAAGGAATGTTCAGTACTTCCAAAAAGCCCTGTACTGTTCCGTCTTCACCGTTCGTCCCATGCAGTAAAGGGAAGATTACATCAAATGGACTTTCCATATGTTTTGCAATGAATTGCGTAATATTATTTTCAGAATGGTCTGATGCTGTTGTAAATTGCAATTGTTCAATCGTTTGAGCGGGTTCTGTTAACTGAGGTCCAACACGCCATTCCCCCTTCAATGTAATAAAAATCGGGAAAACGTCAAACTCATTAAAATCCAATGCTTGTGTTACTGCCTTTGCAGTTGAAAGTGATACTTCATGCTCGGCTGACTTACCACCATATAATAAACCAATTCTTTTTTTCATTTTTTTGACCTCCAGTTTTCACTAACCTTATTTTATCACGAATACACAAAACGCTGAAATCGGATAAAAAACACCCACTGCCCTGTTCGCTGTGAGTGTCAACTAATTTGTATTAATTCATCATAGCCTTGTTTTAATATTTCATCTAAATCGTCCCAAACTTCATCCGGATAATCATAATCACTCAGCAGTCTAATTTCGATTCCATAATGGGAATTTGGTTTATCTAGTTTATATAATGACAGCAATGCGCCTTCCTTAACAAAAGGCCGATATTGTCTTAATGTAGAAGGATCGATTGTCGGTGAGTTGTTTTTACTCTTTCTTCTCCAAAAGCTTCCAACACCTTCTTTATCTCTTATCATTCGATTAAATAGGTTCGAAACAAGTATTTCAGAATCGCCTATAAAACGATAATATACTTTTGTCATTTTGTCAGTTACAGAAGAGTAATAAGCATAGCGATTTTGCAATTTGCTGAAAAAAGGCGATGCAAGCGGTTCACGCTTATGACTTAAATACAGAAGCTCTGCTTGTTCAAGGGGAGTTAATGTATTAATGTTTTTCTCTGTCGTAAAATCTACCCAGCACAAATCTTTCTTTAAGTCGCTTTCCTTTTTTAGAAAATCGCGCATATCATCATTTGTTACAAAATCAAATTGTGTATGCATATTAAAAGAGCCGTTGTCGTACGCGTGCTTTAATAACAGAACATTTTTTACGGGCTCGACCGAAACCATAAATTCCTTCAGTGTAAGACCACTATAAATAACAAAATGTTCGACATCGTTCATATGAATATATAAATGATGCATAAAATCTTCAGCAGATTTCATTTTCTTCGCCACGATTTGCACGCCCCTTTAATATGAATAATATGATTATTATATGACTTCTCATTCAAATTTGAAACATTTTCTCACCTGTTTCGTCCAACTTTTAAATTAGTCTTACTAAAGTAATTTTTATAAGAATATGATAAAGTAAATAAAGCTTAAAACATTCTAGCTATTCGTGTTAAATATTTCCTATACGGAATCGCTACGAAAAGTTGGGACAACATAAGAACCTTCAATTTGTTGGTATCTTCTGGCCCTTTAGTGGGCTAAATTTAATAATTTAAGGTGAAATGAATGGATACAAACAATTATAATTTCAATAAACGGTTCGACTGGCCGCTTACTACCATCCTAATCATATTTTTGGGGGTAAGTGTACTTGCAATCGCATCTGCACAAACTTCCGGTCAATATGGAATAAATTTCATACCGAAACAAATAATAAACTATGCTATTTTTGCCTTTATTGTTGCCTTTGTCATGTACTTTGACCCGGATCAGTATAAAAAAATGGCATGGCCTTTGTACGGTTTCGGAATTTTATTATTAATTGCCCTTGTTATTATTCCGACATCAACCGGTTTAACTGTCGAAACAAACGGAGCAAAGAGCTGGTTCAAAACACCAATCGGTAATATTCAACCTGCCGAATTTATGAAGACGTTCTATATTTTAGCTTCTGCCTTTTTAATTAGTAAGCACAATGAAAATTACCAGATTAAAACCATTAAATCCGATTTATTGCTGCTCGGCAAAATTGGGTTAACGTTGGCAGTACCGCTTGGCTTCATTATGATGCAACCAGATTTAGGCTCTGCTCTAGTATTTTTTGCTATTACTGCAGCACTTGTGATCGTGGCAGGTGTCACTTGGAAAATTGTTTTACCGTTGTTTGGCGGAGCAGCAGTTATAGGCGGGTCGTTATTATGGATGGCACTGTATATGCAGGACTTCCTGGAAAAGACATTTGGATTCCAGCCATACCAATTCGCCCGTATTTATTCATGGATCAATCCATACGAATATGCGACATCAGACGGCTATCATTTAATAACTTCACTAAATGCAATTGGCTCCGGTGAGGTTTTCGGTAAAGGATTCATGGCGCGTGAAGTTTATGTTGCCGAAAATCATACAGACTTTATCTTTGCTGTAATTGGCGAAGAATGGGGCTTTATCGGTGCAAGCGCTGTTATTTGTCTCTATTTCCTGTTAATTTATCACTTAACGAAAATGACATTATTGTTAAAAGATCCATTCTGTACTTATGTATGTGCAGGGATTATCGCCATGATTACATTCCATGTATTCGAAAACATCGGCATGACGATACAATTACTGCCAATTACCGGTATTCCGTTACCTTTCATTAGCTATGGAGGTAGTTCGATGATGGGGAATGCCTTAGCGATCGGTCTTGTATATAGTATGAAGTTTCATTACCGAACATATATGTTTACAACAAATGATCCCGACGATGAATAAAACAAAAGGACCCGTGCATATCGCGGGTCCTTTTCTTATTGCTTCATATGAAAATAACGGATGACGAGCAAGGTTTCAACACACCTTACTTTCATTAATTTTGCGCTTGTGGAGTTTGTGTTGGTGGTGTTAAAACTTTTAAAAGCTCAAGACGAGATTTCGTAACTGTCGCCGTAACACCTAATTTTGATAAGTTTGTAACAATACGCTTTAAATCAATCTCTTTCGCCATTTGATTACACCTCAAACTTTCCTTTGTTAATATATATAACGATTTTTCATGTTAAAAGTTTCAATTTAATAAGGTCAGACCTTCTAATACTTCATATATTACCACGTAAAATCTTATTTTTCTTTCCTGTTTTGTGACAAATCTAAAACATAATTAATCTTAACCTTTTTTAAGCAATAATAAACTTATTTAAATTTATTTAAGAAAAATTATTCCTAAGTAATTTTTATAATTACTTTTGAAATAAATTACATAAACTTCTCGAATACATGTTATTTAATAATTTCATTTTCCACGTGTAGTTAAAAGGGATTGTATTGTATCCCCAACCATGTTTAACAAAAATTACAAATGGAAATATTGTAAAATATCATAACCATTTTTGTGAAGTAAAACCGATTAGGAATAAACAAATTTTCGTTCATACGACCTTTTAAGTTAGTCATTTCACATAGATGTTACTTCAGTAGGAGGAACTTCAAATGTCACATATAGAAAAAAACATTTATATTCCAAAAGAATTGACCCATTATCATACGAGTTTAAGTCACTCAGCTGAACAAGCAGCCATTTTGAACCCGGTGAAACAACCTTCATTTTTGCATGAAAGCAAATTTGCCGGGCTTCCGTTTCTAACAAACAAAATGGAACATCCAAAAGATAATCAAAATCGCTATATGCTATTTTTGGCACAGCTTAATTTTGCGGAAATCCAGCTGGATCACCCATTTCCACAAGATGGTATATTACAATTTTATATTCCCCAACAATGTTATGAAAAGGAAAAGTTTCATTCGGAATGCCGTTATTTTAAAGTACAATATATACCTTATCAAGGTCACTATAATGAATTTATTCATGATTTCACCTATTTAGAAGATGTAAACTTCAGCAGTTTCCCAATTCAGCAGGAAATGAAGCTTATTCCTAAATCACAATTTGAACCGGTATCGGCAATGGATTACAGATTAAATAATTATTTCAAACCTGAAATTATGGATGCACCTATTACACTGGATGACCGTTCATTTCAGGATGTATATTTGGAAAGTTATTTAGCAGCAGAACATAAAATTGGGGGCTATCCATATTTTATCCATCAGGATTTCAGAAAAACATCGCCTTATTTACAGCACTATGACACATTATTACTGCAAATCGTTTCAAACGATGAACAAAATATTATGTGGGGAGATAGCGGTATTATCAGCTTCTTCATCAATTCCGAAAAATTAGCGCAATGCGATTTCTCGGATATTTACTTCCATGTTGAGGAATACTAAACGTTAAGAAGCACTCGCTTGAAGTGTTTCTTTTTTTGTTTTGCTTCCATAGGCTATAATGATAAGAAAGAAGGAAAGTAGGTGAATCTTTTGAGCGCAATTACACAAAGTTCCATTTTAGTACCACTTATTATGTTTATTAATATTCTTTTTGCCCTGACTGTCATTTTTTTAGAGCGCAAAAAGCCTTCATCGACTTGGGCATGGTTGCTCGTTCTTTTTTTCTTACCGTTTGTAGGATTTTTCCTCTATTTATTATTAGGTAGACAATTGAGAAAAAAACACTTATTCCGTTGGGATGGAAGAAAAGATATCGGAATTGAACAACTGATCAGTTATCAAATTGAAGCAATTGAGAATAATGAACTGGAACTACGTGTAGAACATATTAAAAGTTATAATCATCTCATTTATATGAATTTAAAAACAAACAACGCTGTCCTGACACAAGATAACGATGTAAAAATTTTCGTTGACGGCAGTGACAAGTTCGAAGCACTTATCAATGATATTTCACATGCCAAAAACCATATTCATATTCAATACTATATTTTCAAACTGGATAATTTGGGCCAACGCATTGTAAATGCTTTAATCAAAAAGGCTAAACAAGGTGTAAAAGTAAGAGTACTATTTGATGAAATGGGCTCACGCGGAGTTCGGAAGCGGCATTTTAAAGAGCTGATCGAAGCTGGCGGTGAAGTAGAAGTGTTCTTCCCTTCGATCTTACCCCTCATCAATCCACGTTTAAACTTTAGAAATCATAGAAAAATTTCCATAATAGACGGGCGTATCGGCTATATCGGGGGATTTAATGTTGGGGACGAATATTTAAGTTTATCGGATCGTTTCGGCTACTGGCGGGATACCCATCTGCGTATTGAAGGGAGTGCTGTCCATCCATTACAGACTCGCTTCATTTTGGACTGGAATCAGGCAAGCGCCAAAAATGATATTTGTTATGCGGAGCGTTACTTTCCGATTATCCCTCAAAAAGGAACGGCCGCTCTCCAAATTATTTCTAGTGGACCGGATACAGAATGGGAAGTAATTAAAAACAACTACTTGCATTTAATTACGAATGCAAAAAAATACGTGTACATACAGTCCCCGTATTTCATTCCAGATGAATCGTTTTTTGACGCTATTCGAATCGCTGCCTTATCCGGAATCGATGTACGGATTATGATTCCAAATAAACCTGACCATTTGTTTGTCTATTGGGCGACTTATTCATATGTAGGGCCACTCGTTGAGGCGGGAGCCAAGGTGTATCATTATGAGAAAGGCTTTATTCATGCAAAGATGATTGTTGTAGATGATGAGATTGCTTCAGTTGGCACTGCAAACATTGATGTGCGGAGCTTTAGTTTAAACTTTGAAGTGAACGCTCTTCTTTATGATAGATTATTGGCTCACCGCCTTGCTGAAATATTTGAAAGTGATATATTAGACTGCTCCGAGCTCACATTTGAACTGTATAAAAACCGTTCCAATTTTATTAAATTCAAAGAATCCATTTCCCGTTTATTATCACCGATATTATAAGGGAATCGAAGTAAGCGTAAAGGTAGATCAGGTGAACTGATATTCCTTTTACACACAGTAAAAAACCAATTTCCTCCTTGTGAGAAAATTGGTTTTTTCGTTTATATTCCAGCTTCAAGTATCATTGTATTCCTAAATATTCTTCCAGCGTTACGCCTACTTCATAAACTTTTGCAGCTAGTTCGCCTTCTAAATAGCGGAAATGCCATGATTCATGCATGAAACCTGTAATATCTTCTTTTCCTTTTGGATAACGTAAAATGAAGCCGTATTTATGAGCATTTTGTGCTAACCATTGTCCCGCTTCAGTTTGGCCGAATTCATTTGTCAGCCACAGCTCTTCACGGCCTTTTTCCCCAATATCAAAAGCGAGGCCAGTCTGATGCTCGGAATACCCAGGTCTTGCACTATAGCGATCAGCTGCTTCCTTTCCGTCTCTCTTTACATAACGATCATATAGCGTTTTTTGATAATCGTAAGAACGGAAACCACTAAATGCAACAAGCTCTAGTCCCTCTTCCATTGCAGCCTTTGCCATCTTTTCAAAAGCTGCTCGTGCTTTAGGATCTTCTCCTTTATTGTAGGTAGCAGGTAGTGGATTTTTCTTGTTCGCGATTAAAACCCCCTTCACAAATGTAGGTTCTGTCGCAGGCTTTTGGCCAACAATATATCCATTTTCAAGCTCCACTTCTTCCGTAACAGGAGCTTCTTTAGCAGGTTGCTGATTTGGCTGCTCACCGGAATTTGTCGGAGGCTTCTCGCCGTTTTTATCTGAAGAAGGCAGATCAGCACCATTTCCTTCTTGTTGCTTCAATGGTTCTTCGGTTTCATTTGTTTTATTTTGTGTCTCTACATTTTCAACTTCGTTTGGTTTAACAGATTTTTCTTCTGTTTGCGCTACTTCAAATTTATAATAAATAGATCCTAAAATCGCGATTAAAATAATAATTGAAATGGATACAATCATTGCGATCGGACTTTTTCTGTTTGCTTTTCTGTTCATTCCATTTCGCCTTCTTTTTCTATTTTTATCCTGTGACAATAACAAATAAAACAATAATCGATAAAACCGCAAAGATCATCGACATCTTCTGCATCCATTTTGCTTCTTTTTCATGCCCCTTTTCTTTAAAGGTACGTGAACGGAAAAAATTCGTAAACGTAAACATGATTGTCATTGCTAAAATAGCCGCTTCCATATTTTGTTTCACAATAAAAAATAGTGCCGTTAAACTAGCTCCTGCCACTAATACGAGTGATATCGCTCTTTCATATTTTTTCATTATTCTCTCCTTACATGATGATTACGTTTTCTACTTTAGCAATCTAATTTTCAACCTTTGTTTAGTATAAAACTAGCTTAATTGATAATGCAATTTTGAAAATCTTCAAAGGTACAAATTTGTTTACAAATAAAAAACTCTACATGTAATAATATATACCATGCAGAGTTTTCATATAGTATTCTTTTTTTTCTGAAACTTTCAGCTAAACAAAGAATAAGGAAATTAAACTAACTTATCTGCCCAAAGTTTAAGGGACCATTATATATACACTATTCAACTTTGAATATTAAACACTTTCGTACGCTACTTCCGGAATTTCAAATCTGAAAAATTCATGATGCAGTTCATCACGGAAATGCTTAGGTGTTACACCTGTGTACTTCTTAAAAATTCTAGTGAAATAACTCTGATTGCAGAAATGAAATTGATCTGAAATTGATGTAATGCTTTTATTCGTATGACGTAAATAATATTGGGATTCCTCTACACGGCGGACATTTAAGTATTCCACTAAAGTAATTCCTACATGTTCACGGAAAATACGCGATAAATGACTCGTACTAATATGGAAGTTCGCTGCAATACTTTCAACTGTTAAATCATTTTCCAGCTCATCATTTATGTACATAATTACTTTGTTTACTGTTTGGTGACGGAACGTAGGCTGTTTTCGATCCGCAATAAAGTACACATAAAAATCGATTAAGTCATCTGCAAACTGCAGAAACTCGGCATCCTTCATCTTGTTTTCAATCATATCTGCACAAGCTAAATTGAAGGCAAATGCTTTTTTAGAAGGGACTTGATTATCTAAAAGCTTACGCGCAACAATTGATGATAACGTAACAAAGTATGAGCGCACTACTTTAATGACTTGTTTTCCGAAGCGTACGGATAATATGTCAATAATTTCGTGTAATGTCTTCTTTGCTTTGGCTACTTCTAAATGATAAACTTCAAAAATCAATCGAGATTCCAGAACAAAAAAATCTTCGATACCAGCATATTGATTGATATTGTCAATCTCTTGAAAATACCGCTTTGAAATTGTTTCCGAGATTGAATATTGATGTAGTTGCATAAGTTACCCCATCTTTCTTCAGAATGACCTTCTATTACTTATTAGAAAGACAAGCCCAATACGAAATGTACAAGAAATTGTCATAATTCTGCAGAATGGTTATGTTCCTACATCAGCCAGGTCTGCATTTCATAATAAGTCATATCATTATATTAATCATAAGAAAATTCCATAGTAGAATTTCTTTTATTAAGCAAAGTAATTATTTATACAATTTAATATTTATACTATCTATAGTATGCTTTATTTCCCGCATAATAGTACATTTTATTAGTAACTATAGTGAATATTACCATATTATAAGTTTTCCTTTCAACCTAATTTTAACAATTCCCCTAGGACAAAATTATTAGGTTACTTCCAATTATAGAAATAAAGGAAATTAAAAATTGCATATTTCGCTTAATCATACTCTTTTAGCATAGTAATTTTCACGCTATTTTTTCACTGAAACTTTTTGACAAAAATCCATTTTTAGATGTTCAAAAAATATTTTTCATTTTAAAAAATCTTCCCAACCCAATTTCTTTAAATATGTAGTAAAATAGTTCATAATTGTATAAAATGCTTATAAAGAGGTGTTATAAAGTGGATCCAAGACAAATAGAAGAAATTATGGAAGTCATTAAAGAGTTTTTCCCTGAAAATACATCAATTGCTATTTCAGATACAAATGAGTATTTATATTACCAGCCAAGTAAGAAAGTAGACTTAAAAATCAAACCAGGCGACCCGATTAAAGAAGGTTCAGCTGCATACAAAGCATTAACGTATGGCCAAAAAATCAATTCTTACATTGAATCGGACGTATTCGGAGTTCCTTATTATGGAATGAGTATTCCTCTCATCGAAGAAGGTGAAACAAAAGGTGCTATTACAGCAATCTTCCCTCAAAAACCTTCTCCATTTTTAACTAATTATATTACAGTAAAAATTGATGACTGCTGGTACCCAATTAAACATAATCAAGTAATTTATCTTGAGACTCAATTGCGTAAAACATTTGTAAAAACGATGCACCGTGAAGGATACCACCGCTTGAACTTAAGTGATTTGGAATTATTTTTAGCTCCTGATTCGTTCATCCGTTGCCACCGTTCTTATATTGTTAATATTGATTATATTGATGAAATCCAACCAGATTCACACTCAACTTTCCTGCTAATCATGAAAGACGGTACACGTATTCCTGTAAGCCAACGCTATGCAAGCTACTTCCGCCGTTCTTTAGGATTCTAAAATTGTTTAAAAGCGACTCGTACAAACGGGTCGCTTTTATTCTTTCTCCCTCTCCCTTGGCCTTTTTACCTATTCCGTTAATTTTAATTGTGCAAATTTGCTAATTAATCAACCAGCCAGCTTTACATTCAATTCATTTTTATCTCTCTTTTACGATAAATTTCTCTAATAAACACCTTTTAAGCGCTTTTATGTTGCGCGTGAAGTAAATGTGACAATTTGATGATAATATTAGCATAAATGCCGGTTTACTACCTGGTGAAAAACACAGAAAATTATAAAAGTTTTCTGTTTATCAAACGATTAAATAACTTATTAGGGGAGGATTTTTTAATGGATCCACGAGTTGAGAAACGTTTAGGTTTAAAACAATTAGTAGATAAAGTTGTATCTGCTGAAGAAGCTGCTGCTTTAATCCAAGATGGCACAGTAGTAGGGATGTCAGGATTTACTCGCGCAGGTGATGCTAAAGTTGTACCAATGGCATTAGTAGAGCGTGCTAAAAATGAAAAATTTAAAATTGATGTATATACAGGGGCTTCATTAGGTCCTGAAGTTGATAACTACTTAGCTGCTGCTGGTGTTATTAACAAACGTGGTCCTTTCCAAGGGGATTCGGTAATGCGCGGTTTAGTTAACAAAGGCGAAATTTCTTATGTAGACGCACACCTTTCTCATAATGCTGAGTTAGTACGTCAAGGAATTATCGGTCCTATTAAACACTTAATTTTAGAAGCAGTTGCAATTACAGAAGACGGTTTAATTATCCCATCTAACTCTGTAGGTAACTCACCAATCTTCGCTGAATATGCAGAGAATATTATTATCGAATTAAATATCTCTCATCCTGAAGCATTGATCGGTATTCATGATATCTATGTTCCAGGTGAACAAGGTAAGCGTGACGCGATTCCAATGACAAATGCTGAGCAACGTATCGGTGAAATCGGTATTAAAGTAGATCCAGCTAAAATTAAAGCAATCGTTATTTCTGAAGAGCCAGACGCTCCTTCATTAATCGTTCCTCCAGATGAGGAAACGCAGGACATGGCAAACATCTTATTAGACTTCTTCCGTTCTGAAATTAAAGCGGGCCGTTTAACTAATGAATTAATGCCATTACAATCAGGTGTAGGTTCTGTAGCAAACGCAGTATTAGACGGCTTTGCTGATGCAGAATTCGAAAACTTGGTAGTTGCTTCTGAAGTATTACAAGATGCAGTATTCAACTTAATTGATGCTGGTAAAGTACGCTTTGCTGCTGCAACTTCTATTACACTTACAGAAGAATTACAGAAAAAAGTATACGGCAACTTAGAAAAGTATGCTGATAAAATTTGCTTACGTCCACAAGAAATCTCTAACCACCCAGAGCTTATCCGTCGTTTGGGCTTAATCTCAATCAACACTGCTCTTGAGTTAGATATTTATGGTAACGTAAACTCTACACACGTTTCAGGAACTAAAATGATGAATGGTATCGGCGGTTCTGGTGACTTCGCACGTAACGCTCGTCTTGGTATCTTCGTAACGAAATCATACGCAAAAGGCGGCGCGATTTCTTCAATCGTACCAATGGTTTCTCACGTAGATCACACTGAGCACGATGTAGACGTAATCGTAACTGAACAAGGTATCGCTGATTTACGCGGACTTGCTCCAAAAGAGCGCGTAAAATTAATCATCGAAAACTGTGCTCACCCAGATTTCAAAGAGCAGTTATGGGATTACTATAACCGCGCTTACGAAGCAACTGGCGGCGCGCACACTCCTCACATTTTAGAGGAAGCTCTATCTTGGCACGTAAATCTTGCTAAAAACAAAACAATGAAAAAAGAAACAGCTAACGCTTAATCTTTTACATGTTAAAGGGTTTGTCTGAAACGATTTAAAACGTTTCAGGACAAACCCTTTTTATCGTTTTGGTTCAAACGTTATTAAACCTCCACATCATAAAAAAAGGAGGCTACTTTCCCGCCTACCTTGTTTTTATATAGTTCAGCTGTTCGCTTATGCTCGTTTGTCCTGTTCATGATTGTAATAATCTGTTGTTGTTTGAGCGCCTTCTTCGACCATTTGGTTACCTTCTAGCGTATGGTCTGCAATGTCTCCAGCTGTCACTGCAACATCTTCCAGTGATTCTTCTTTGTAATCTTCTTTTCCGACAGAAGCCGATTTAGCCATATTTGTATCTAAATCTCCTGTTGATGATGGATGCGCGTTTTCATTACTATAACCAGCCGATTTGTCTTGAACTTTCTGCATTAGGCCTTGCACTCCACCGCTTTCATTCACTTTCCCTTTTGCTTTGTTTAAATAATCCATTGCTTTATCACGGTTTTCCTTTTTACTTAAAAATGAAGCAGCACCTGCTAATAATCCAGCAACTACAACGCCTTTACCTTTTAATTTAGCCATAATAATATTACCTCCCAATTCGAAATTTAATTTCACTTTTCATATAAATTAATATACCCTTCGAAATTCTTTTAAAACATTTGCTGTTATAGGATTAAAAAATACCTGAATTGGATAAATATATATAAATAAAATAAAAGGAGTGTTCAATATGTTTCAAAACAAAGAAATTACATATAAAGGTACGGAAATTTTTGCACTTCTCGGTGTCTCAGGAGTTATCACTGCTATGATTTCATTATTTGTAGGGTTTTAAACAACCATGTTCGTAAATCTAAAGAAAGTTATAATTCCATAATAAAACACGATTTTCAAAAGAAATGAAAATCGTGTTTTTTTATATTGCTATACTTTTACATCGTCATACGCGTCGCTTTTTTGGAATGAAGAAACGACATATGAGCAAATGGCATTCATCTTGTAATTGTTTTCTCGTGCGTAGTCCGCAGCTGCATCTAAAAGCTTTTTGGCTACCCCTTGACCGCGCAGTACATCCGATACATACGTATGGTCCATATTCATGACACCATCACGTAAAACCCAAGTAATCTCAGCAACACGCTGACCATTCAACTCATATTCCAGAGCACCATAGTTGTTCCCTTTGTCTTTATAAATAAATTCCATATTTCTCCCTCCTTTTGTACTTCACAATATACCATAATTTGAATTTTCATTAAAAATAAAAGCACCCGTTAAGGAGTGCCTTCATTAAAAACTATTTTATTTGAACCAGGACGAAATTGTATCGATTAAATTATTGAAGAAATTTTTGACGCTTTGCCAAAATCCTTCATCCTCCAGTATTGCACCGAACTTCTCATCGAACTTTGCCGTTAAATCCGATAACTGTGAAGATAATTTACTGAAGTCAATATTCAGATTACTAATTCGGTCCATTAAATCAACTAAAAGCTGACGGTCTGCTTCACTCAAATTGATTTGCAGTTTATTCAGCTGTTCTTCAACTATTTGCTGAACCTCTTCTTTTGTTGCCGGTTTATTTTCTGCAATTGCTTTTTTAATTTCCGTTAATAGTTCCGCTACTTGTTCATCTGAAACACCTGCCGATTCGGCAAGTGATGTAGCAACGGATAATTCGTCATTTGCGACATCTGTACGTTCAATATCTAATGTCTCACCTGTTTTTACTTCATATGCTTTATATATACCGACTAATGCAGAGTGACCTGTTACTGGTTTTGGTGCTGCAATTTCTACAATCGCATCTTCAATACCTGCCGTTAACATGGCACTTGCATACATTTCCGATGTTACTTGTGTAATATTATCTGGTGTTACGATACTAATTGTAAGTCCCTTGCCTGCATCTTGGCGTGTAATTTTAGCTGATGAAAACATGCGTGAACTAGGGTTACTATCTTTTATATATTTTGCTAAATCCTGTCCTGTAATCGTAATTTCATCTATTTCTGTCTCTTTATCTACACGCAATGCTATTTTCACTGTTTCTTTTTCATCAGCAGATAAATTACCTCCATAAACAACGATTGGTACGCCGAGCTTTTCATTGATTGGATTCTTTTGTTCTGTAGCAGCCGCAGAAGCAGACATTGGTAAAACAAAAGAAATCAGTAACACAAATGCAGCAATAACAGCCATCCATTTTTGTTTCATTTATAAATCCCCCTTTACGAATGTATATGTTGTCCAATTTTACTATACATTCTTTAATTAATACGAATAAAAAAAGTAAAAGGTTTCATATACATTTCCCCTTTTACTTATAGTTGTATCTAAACGATTTCTGTCCAGCCGTCTTTTTGCGTAATTTTGCGCGCTTTCATTAAAGTACCTAGTGCACGCTTAAACGAACCTTTACTCATCTTGAACATTTCAGAAATTTCCTCTGGTGTTGACTTATCACCAAACGGCATTTTTCCGCCGACACTTTCCAAATATGCAAAGATTTTTTCCGCATCTTCTCCTAAACGCTCATGCTTTCGAGGTAAAAATGATCCGTTTAACGAGCCATCTTCCTTCACATCAATAATACGCACCTGCACTTCTTGTCCTAAACGAGGCTCAGCCTTCATTTCAGATTCGTGTACGAAAATACGATAAGGGTTATCAACGCCTAATAAAAATGAACCTACCGGTAATAGACGGTATGGTCGAGCAGTAATATTTTTGTTGAACATGTCTTCCGCTGCGCCTTCATACATGTCATTAACTTTTTCTTCAGTAATTAGACGACCAAATAAATCACCGTTGCGATCTGTACGTAATGTAATATACAAATGATCTCCTGACTCTGGCCATACTTCTTCAATAGCCGGTAAATCTTCGGCACGCACTAGTACTTCACGTGACGTACCAATATCACAAAAAGCACCTTCTTTTGTCACTTTTAACACACGCGCCCAACCGTAATCCGCTTCTGTAATATGAGGAATTGCCGTCGTTGCCTGAAGGTCTCCCCGGCGATCTGTATAAAGGAATACTTTTAAAACATCGCCAATCGCAATTGTTTCTGCTACATCTGATGCATTTAAAGGAATTTCCAAATCACCATTTGTTAAAATATAGCGTGACCCTTGTTCTTCCAATACCGTTAATTCCACTACTTGTCCTGATTTTATTAACTGATTCATCATATTCTCCTTTTTCTTGTCAATCATTACATACTATGATTTGATTTCATTTCTTCCAGCTTCTTTGTAATTTGAGGCTCTTCTTCTAAAAGCTGCACAAGATCAGCAATGCGATCAATGGAATTCCAGCTCAAGTGATGTTCAATACCTTCAACATCTTCATATATACGTTCTTCATCGACCCCTATTAAACGCAAAAATTGTTCCAGCAAATCATGTCGCTGAACAAGTCTCTTTCCTAACTTTTGCCCTTTTGGCGTTAATGTTAAGCCTCTATATTTTTCATATATCAAATAGCCGTCTTTATCTAATTTCTGCACCATTTTTGTAACGGAGGAAGGTAGAACAGATAAAGCTTCCGCAATATCGGACACACGCGCATACCCTTTATGTTCAATTAGTAGATAAATTTGTTCAATGTGGTCCTCCATGCTAGGTGTTGGCATAGCTGTTCCCTCTCTTTCCAATTGCTCCTTTCAGTTTACTACAATTTCACGCAAAAAGTTAACTGAAAACAGTAAACACCGAAATATACATCCGCTTGGCTGCATAACAATTTGGTTCCGGTTACATAGGAAGCGGATTAGTCATCTGTTGCCGAAAATCGTGACAATTTTAAACTATGCAAAAATGGGTTAAAAGAAAAAGGCTATTGCAATTAGTATGCCCCTAATTGAATAACCTCTTCATTTTATCTTTTAAAAACTTGATCATAACTGCTTATATACATAAAAACGCATTGATATCATTTCTTATAGATGCTTAGGATATTGTTTTACGATGTGAAGTGCACGAATAATTTGTTTGTTAATTTCCTCAAGATATTCCGGGGTGCTCATTTGTTTAAATACAGCATCTCTCGTCTCATCTGACGTAACATAACGAGCAGGCAATACATTTAAAACAATTGCATTCACATCCATCTCACATTGTTCACAATGGCAAAATGTTTGATATTCAACGCCATGCAGCAGAAAACTAACAAGCCCTTTTACAATTTCCTCTGTAACATTTATTAATTTAATACCTGACATTGTATCTTTCGCCTCATTTATATAACTAGATTGTCTTCTTTAATCATATAACGCGAAGTAATATAACTCAAACATTTTTATTAGCATATGTGACTATTTTACTTTAATTTTATATTTTCAACTCTATATTTTAACTCATTCCAATATCAATACTGCACTACTTTTCTCCTTTTATTAACGTATAAAATTTAAAGCAACTTTTAAAAAATATTGAAAAATCCTCCCTTTTGAAAAAGGGAGGATCCATTCAAACTTCTATTCAGCTTTTAAAATTAACTCGTAACCATGGTCGATATCGCCATTGATTTTTGTTTTATGATAGCGGCCGTAAACCCAGTTTGACGTTTGGTTGTCATACCATTTAGACTTCACATGTCCGCTCTGCCCTGGACCAACAATATGATATGCTGATTTTAAATTATCCAAGTCAGCTACAAAGCGCCATGATGCCCCGTGATTTACATTCCCGCTGCCATCTTCAGAAGCTGCTTGTACGGTAACACTAGAACCGCCAACCGGTAGTTTTTCAGGGTTGACATAGTCCG
Source organism: Solibacillus sp. FSL K6-1781 (assembly GCF_038630735.1). Classification (GTDB taxonomy): domain Bacteria; phylum Bacillota; class Bacilli; order Bacillales_A; family Planococcaceae; genus Solibacillus; species Solibacillus silvestris. The sequence continues at coordinate 3,846,066 of NZ_CP152038.1, forward strand.
CTAAAAAGTCGGATGCGCTTGCTAATGGATGATCGAATGTGAGCTGATTATAGCTGCCCCATTTCCATTTTGAAACCGACGTCCCAAATTTACCTTTAATTTTTGTAACTGCATCCTCGAATGCAGTGTAAACGAATTTATCCAGTCCGCCTTCTTCTGTAATCCAGACACCCGGATTACCTGCATATGCATCACGCAGCATCTGGTCGGTAATTTGCGATTTAGCTGGCATTAATTTATAAACATCTTCAGGCATTGCATCTTGGAATAATGCCTTTTCCATATTTTCAATTAAGAAATGGTATACAAGTGGTGCACCTTGGTCTTTATCATCATAATACTCCCACTCTTCCAGAAGTGTTATGACATTCTTGTATTTGCCATCTTTATCTTGAGCTTTAATCGTTTCAAGTAAGCCTGGTAAAAATTCTAGGGCATGCAAATTCTTTTTATCCATTTGCATCCCTTTCATTTCTGCAACAGACAGCTTTAATAATTCACCTGTTTCCTCATCATACATTGGTGTTTTAATCATCTCTACGATTCGCTCATATCGATAAGGCTGTGCCCATAGATTTGAAATATGGTAAGGGTATTCCTCGCCTACAACTTGATTATTCGCTGTTGCAATAAACCCTTCTTCCGGATTAATAACAGTTGGCAGCTCATCAAACGGGATATAGCTTTCCCAACCGTATTCCGAAGAGTTACCTGGCACTGGCAATGCACCTGTACCTTGTTTACGGATTGGTACTAGACCATTTGCTTTGTATGCAATTGTTCCATCAGTTGAAGCAAACACAAAGTTTTGCGCCGGTGCTTTAAAGTCCTCTAACGCAACTTCAAACTCTTCCCAATCTGTCGCTTTATTGAAACCTAATACTGCTTTTAGTTCCTGTGTTGATTGTAATGCTGTCCACTGCATAGAGAACTGCTCTTTCATCTTTGTATCTTTAAGCATAATGTTGGAAATAATTGGACCATGGCGTGTTTCCACAACTTCAAAGTCCACCGTTTCACCGTCTTTTACTTTGATTGGCTCTTGTCGAACAGTTGCCTCTTCCCATTCGCCGTCATATTCAAATTGATACGGGTTTTCCGGGTTGGGTGTTTCAATATATATATCTTGCACATCTGGGTTCACATTCGTTACGCCCCATGCAATTTGTTCGTTATGCCCAAGAATAATTCCAGGGATCCCTGCAAAAATTACACCACTTACATTTTGTTCTGGTGATTGCAAATGCATTTGATACCATACAGACGGGGTGCTTAATCCTAGATGCGGATCATCTGCAAGCAATGGCTTACCTGACTTTGTCAGCTCGCCACTTACAACCCAGTTATTACTGCCGTTATGTTCTGATGGTAAATAATCTGTTGGAATAGCACTTGCAATATCTGTTTCCAGATTTAAATTCGCTTCAATAATTGATTGTGCGTTTTCTGGATACTCTACAAATAATTCTTCAGCTTGTTCTTGTGTATAGTTTTGCATTGCCCATGAACGGAATACTTGCTGATTCCAGTTTCCGCCTAAGTCATATGCCATATATTTTCCGATTGTCAATGAATCAATCGGTGTCCATGCTTCAGGTTTATACCCAAGTAATTTGAATTCATATGAAAGTTTGCTTGTATCTTTTACTTCATCGATAAAAGCATTTACACCTTCTGTATACCACTCCAGGATTTGTTTTGACTGGGCATCATAATCATCCCATGATTGTTCCGCAGCATGACGTAAACTAAATGTCCGGAAAAACTTATCTGTATTTACTGCAGATTCACCTACGACTTCAGCTAATGTACCACTTGCTTGACGGCGCGCTAAATCCATTTGAAATAAACGATCCTGCGCCTGTACATAGCCTTGTGCACGGTAAAGATCCGCATCAGACTTGGCAACAATGTGCGGTACTCCTACACCATCTCTCGTAACTTCTACATCCTCATCTAAAATGGAGACAGCAAGCTCACCTTCAATGACAGGTTTAGAATTTGATACGTATAAGTGCAATCCTGCTACCGCTGCACCACCTACAATAATTAAAATCCCAACTGCCCAAATGACAATGTTAATAAATTTGCGTCCTTTTGACTTTTTCGCCTGTTGCGCCATAAATTCCACCTCTTTTTTTCGTTTTTTACAAAGCAATATGCTGTAAAAGTTCTATTTCTATTAGTCTATTCATCTTACACCGTTTTTAATTTTAATACGATAGGGCAATGATCGCTACCTAAAATTTCTGAATGTATAGATGCTTCCTCTATTTTTTCAACTAGTCGGTCAGAGATAATAAAGTAGTCGATGCGCCAGCCGATATTTCGCTCACGTACTTTCGCCATGTAACTCCACCATGTAAAGTGGTCGGTTACATCCGGATGGAAATGACGAAACGTATCTGTAAACCCACTTGTGAGTAAGTCTGTCATCTTTCCGCGCTCTTCATATGTAAATCCGGAATTACCGATATTGGATTTCACATTTTTAATATCCAGTTCACTATGGGCAACATTTAAATCTCCACAATAAATGACGGGCTTTTTCGCATCAAGTTCCTTTAAATATATTCTCATTCGGTCTTCCCAAAGCAGCCGTTCCTCCAAACGAGTTAAATCTCTTTTTGCATTCGGTGTGTATGTATTCACTAAATAAAAGTTTTCATACTCCAATGTAAGGATTCGGCCTTCATCTGCCGCAATTTCATTTTCAATGCCGTAATAGACAGCTAACGGCTCGTGTTTCGTAAATACCGCTGTACCGGAGTAGCCTTTTTTCACTGCTGAATGCCAATATTGATAGTATCCTTCTAGTTGGAGATCAATTTGTCCTACCTGGCATTTTGTTTCTTGTAAACAGAAAAAGTCCGCATCCATTTCCCGAAAATAATCCAAAAACCCTTTATTCACACATGCACGTATCCCATTCACATTCCACGAAATAAATTTCATCTTTCTTACTCCTTTTATGTAACATATATTAAATTAACCATTAAAAAAAAGAGAACTCGCGCTAAATTAGCACGAGTTGGAGTTGCACTTTATCTTTCAAGATTAGTCTTCACCGACGATTTTTACTTCCATTTCCAAATCGATATCGAACTTCTCTTTTACGACACGCTGTACCATTTGAATTGTATCGATATAGTCTTTTGCCGTAGCATTGTTTTTATTGACGATAAATCCTGCATGCTTTGTAGAAACCTCGGCCCCACCAACACCCTTACCTTGCAATTCACTATCCTGAATGAGCTTACCTGCAAAATAACCTGGTGGACGTTTAAATACACTGCCTGCTGAAGGATATTCGAGGGGTTGCTTCGATTCACGCTGGAATGTTAAATCAGCAATTTTTTCATCGATTTGCTGTTGATCGCCTTGCGCTAATTGGAACGTAGCTGACAGCACGAGATATCCTTTTTTTGCAATAATACTTTTACGGTAAGAAAGCTCCAGTTGTTCGTTGTTCAGCTCAAGAATCTTTCCTTCCGGTGTCAGTACCCTACAAGATGTGACGATATCTTTAACCTCACCACCGTAAGCGCCGGCATTCATCGCCATTGCTCCTCCGATCGAACCTGGAATACCGCATGCAAATTCAAACCCAGTTAAACTTTTAGCTGCAACTTGTTTTGACACTTCTTTAATCAATGCACCACTTTGCGCATAAACCGTATTACCTTCAATGCGAATTTCATCCAATAAGGCAAAATGCAGGACGATTCCACGGACACCACCATCACGAACGACCATATTAGACCCGTTCCCCAGCATGAGTAGCGGTACATTATTTTCATACGCATACTTAACGACAGCTGCTGCTTGCTCTTCTGTATTCGGCAGCACTAGAATATCTGCCTTACCGCCTAGTTTTGTCATCGTATATTTTTTTAGTGTTTCATTTATTTTTATATTAGTTGAAGGAATCCATT